>JAYWMQ010000044.1 GCA_035873375.1 Nitrospirota bacterium
TATGCCTATTTGCGCTTCCTCTTTGAAGAACTGCCCGGTGCCAATACAGAGGAAGATTACAGGGCTCTTCTGCCCCAGTACGTTAATCGTGGCTCCATCGTCCTTCTTGGTTAATCACGTGGGGTTTATTTGACGCTTACTGTGCAGATGGCAGACAGGTGACAGGAGAAATATCAAGCATGATAGATATCCAGTTTTCTGTATATCATTACAAAACGGATGATATATAACTACTGAAACACAGTAAGTACTTAGAAATCAAGAAAAAATCTGTTGCCCCTGCCTACCCGTTGACTTTTATGGTTTGATATTTTTCGTGGTGATTTTGGTTTTATACAGAAAACTGGATATTAACTGGTTAGAGCTTAATTGTCATGCGTGAACTATTTTTAGAAATGATCGAATTAATGGATTCCGCTCTCCAAGACTATGTAGGAGCCTTGCCCCCTCCCGCGAAGGTAAATATTGGTCCGGGATGGGTATATCGCTTTGAGAATAAAGATATACACCATGCAGTGGTGCTTAAGCTTGTTTTCGTCCTTAGTTCGTTACGTGCGGCAATGACCCTGCTTGATCATGGCTATGTATGCCAACAAGCCGCACTTCACCGACTAATTGATGAGGCAAACGAGGATATCCTATTCCTAGTTTACGCTGTTACAAACGATAAGATTACTGATCTGCATCAGCGTTATCTGGGGGCATTCTGGGCGGAGGAATTCGCTGATCATAGTGATCTAACCGGATCACATGAAAGCCGCCCGATGATTCCTCGTAAAAAAATCCGGGCCTATTTGGCGCAGATCGAGGGTCATCCGATGGACGTCAGCAGGGCTTCAACCCTCGCCAAAGTTATGAGCAAGACATACTCGGGGTTTGTACACGGCGCCGCACCGCACATTATGGAGCTTTATGGAGGTAACCCCGGAAGATTTCACACAAATGGGATGGTTGGAACTCCCAGGATTGAGGAATACGCCAACGATTTATGGAATTACCTTTATCGTGGCCTTCTTTCGTTAATCTTTGCTGCAAAGATGTTTGGTTCCCAGGAGCACGTCGATTTATTGGTTACGCGAAAGAAGCAATTTGAACAAGCTATGGGAAAAGACTATGGGCCTTAGCCGCTCTAACAATGCGGCCCAGTCCGACGCGCGTACCGCGCGCGGCTGGCCTTAATCGTTATCTGAACGGAAGTTATGAACAGTTTATTTATTAGTTATCCAATAACGGACAAAGATATTGTTGGGAACCTCCGGCATGAATTAAGCGAGTTCGGAGTCACTGCGTGGGCATATTCATATGACAAGACGTTAGGCGAAGATGTTTGGGAGGAAATAAAAAAATTAGTAAACCAAACAAAAGTAATGGTTTTTATTGTCTCAGACAACACTCAAAACGCAGAAGGACAAAAAAGAGAACTGGATTTATCTCTAAATAAATTTAATCTATTTCCTAAAGAATATGCTATTTTCCCAGTATTGGTTGATAACTATAAATTTGAAGACTTGCCTAAAGAGCTCAAAAAGATAACAATTAGCTCAAGTTGGGCATAAAAGGAAAGTGAAAAGGCTCCGGGGTCGCATCTTAAATATTAAGTTTTGATATTGCTGTGGGTTTCCTTACAAACAAATACTTAATATTTAATATTTGACCTGTACTCTTCTGTCTTAACCAAGAGCGCATTAAAACGAGTTCTTATGTCTGGAGAAATATCTATCATGGTAGATACACAGATTTCTTGTTATCATTACAAAATGCATGTTAACCAGCCTAATAAGTATAGAAAACCAACAAAATACTTGTCAATTGTTATTTCAATCATTTAAACTTTGTAAAAGTACAGAAAACTACATACTAACTGGTTATGGCAGAGAAAAAGGTGACATTTGAGACTTCTATACGCTATACTAATAATGTAATTACAATGTAACCACATTATAGGAGGCTTGAAATGTCTACTGTCAAAACTAAAGTCATAAGGATTGGGAATTCCAGGGGAATCCGCATTCCAAAAGCAATTCTGGATCAATATCATATCAATGATGAGGTTGAGCTGGAGACTAAGGATGATTGTTTGATCATTAAATCATCTCATACCGCAAGAGAAGGATGGGATATAGCTTTTCAGAAAATGCATAAAGATCAAGAAGATGTATTAATAATTGACGATAACATAAAAAATGAATTTGATGAGAAAGAGTGGGAGTGGTAGTTAATAGGTTTGATATCTATCTTGTTTCATTAGATCCGACCCTTGGAAGTGAGATCAAGAAGACAAGGCCATGTGTTGTAATATCTCCTGATGAAATGAACCATAACATCAAGACTGTAACTATTGCTCCTATGACGTCATCCACCAAGAAATATCCTACAAGAGTACCAATCGAGTTTCAAGGGAAAAAGGGACAAATTGTTCTTGATCAGATCAGAACTGTCGACAAGACAAGATTAATAAAAAAAACAGGACGATTAAAGAAGAACACATATGAAAAAGTAGCGTCTACTCTTCAAGAAATGTTCGAATTATAAGAAGCCCTAACAACAGCGTGGAGTTGAATGCAGACCAGTAGTGACTTTTTTAGGTAACAGCAGTTTATCTGAGAACTTTCGGGACGTTGTTGTGTACTATGCAAAACTATTGACAGACAAGAAAATAAAACTGCAGGATTAAGCGGACAACGGAAGGGACATCCTGTTGACCTCGTTGTCTTCTTACTTTTCCTTGTTATTATCAGATACGGCAAAGGTAGAAACTCCTACTTGGCAAGCAACCTCTGCCACTGGGATACCATAATAAAAAATCTGTTTGACAGTAATCTATTCTATCTGATATTGTTAATCACACAATAATTGAAAGGAGGTGAACCGGATTGAATGCAGTCTTTGATGTCAGGATTTTCAAGACGGGTTTTGGCTGAGGTAATGTTAAAAACCTGGTCGAGGTTTTCCGGCTGACGGGACTGTGCTATCTGTTGTTCACGCTCTTTAATTACTCACAGAACTTCTGATTTCCTCACACCTGTTATTCTCATCCTATATCTTCTGTCAGCCGGCAGAAAAACGTATCTCAATTATGAACATAATGCCGGGAACTGTTATTTTGTTCCTTGTAACACAACTCAAACAATTGAGGGGTACTGAACCGGCTGTTACTCATGGTCTGCAAAAACCATAGATCAGGGCAGACAAAAACGTGCTGGCAGATTCGATTCCCCCTCCCCCTCTCCGTACAAAAACGAAAAAATGGAGATATGAATGAAAATAAAAACAATCATCCTGGCAATTCTTCTTTTACTGGTATCAGGTTTATCATATGCAAAGGATAGACAGGGTATCGTAACATTTAAGATAAACCTGAATGCCCAAAAGCGTTCAAACAATGCAAGGTTGTGGCTTCCATATCCACTTTCAGGGGAATATCAGAGGATTGAAAACTTAACGATTGAGGGCAACTTTGATAATTCATCGGTATATCGTGAGCCAAAAAGTGGAGCTATCTATCACTTCAGCGAATGGCAGGGTGTTTCAGACGGTAAAAGACTGGTGATGAGTTTTAAGGTGAAGGCTGAAGAGAGAATTGTAAAGGATTTAAGGGATACAAATGACCCTGTGCCGGAAGAAGTAAAGAAGTATCTTAAATCGAACCGGTGGATACCAACAGATGGCAAGATAAAAGAACTTGCTGACAAAATAACAAAAGACGAAAAAGGCATCCTTGAGAAATCCAGAGCAGTCTATGACTGGGTTGTTGAAAATACACGCAGAGATCCGGGAGTAAAAGGATGCGGCCTCGGCATAGTTGAGCAGATGATGATTAAGCGAGGGGGGAAATGTGTTGATATCAGTTCAATATATATTGCACTTGCAAGGGCTGCCGGTGTGCCTGCAAGGGAGGTATTTGGCATCAGACTCGGTAAAAAAGCCGAGCAGGACATCACCGGGGGTTATCATTGCTGGGCAGAGTTCTTTCTGCCCGGGACTGGTTGGATACCGGTTGATCCTGCTGATGTAAGAAAGATAATGTTAGTTGAAAACCTGAGTTTAAATGAAGCAGAAAAATACCGGGAATACTATTTTGGCGCAGTTGATGAGTTCCGGATCACTCTTGAGAGAAGTGGAAGGGGATTAAACCTTTTACCACTGCAGGAGAGTGGCCCATTGAATTATCTTATGTACCCTTATGCAGAAATAGATGGAAAACCTCTTGATTCTCTGGATCCGAAAAGTTTTAGTTACACTGTCACGTTTAAAGCTATTTGAGCTGTCGAGATGTAGGACGTAATAGGCATGGTCAGCTCACCATCCGCGCCCTCTGCGGTGAAAAAGAAAACCACAGAGGGCGCAAAGGCGGTAAGAGCGTTACGGAGTTACCGGCATCGGTGAGGTCGTGAGGTCGAATACCTGAATGGGAGTAGTGGAGCAAGGCGCATAATAGCGGGGATTATCAACACATGCTTCAGATGTCGTGACACCCAACTGGTCAAAGATGTTACTTCCCCATGCCCACACAGTGCCATCCTTTTTAAGCGCAATAGTATGACTGCCTCCACCTGCGATGGCGGCAACATCAGTGAGTCCGGTAACCTGTAAAGGCGTGATGGAGCAAGTAGGGCCAAGCTCACATCTTTCGGTTGTTTCCGATCCCAGCTGGCCGTAGTCGTTTCTTCCCCACGCCCATACAGTACCATCGCTTTTAAGCGCAACTGTATGCTCACCTCCGACAGCAATGGCGGCAACGTCCGTGAGTTCGTTTACCTGCACCGGCATGATGCTATATATCGTTGGCCCGTCTCCCAGCTGTCCATAGTTGTTGCTTCCCCATGTCCAAATCGTACCGTCGGATTTAAGCGCAATGGTATGAAAGCTTTTGGTAGCGATAGCAGTGACGTTTGTGAGGTCAATTACCTGCACAGGTGTGGAGCTGTCTGTTTTCGTTCCGTCTCCCAGTTGGCCAGTGTAGTTGGACCCCCATGCCCATACCGTGCCGTCAGTTTTAAGCGCTATGGTATGATAAATTCCGGCAGCAACAACGGCAACCTCAGCAAGGCCGTTTACCTGCACCGGCGTGATACTGTCTAACGTCGTCCCGTCACCCAGCTGACCGGATCTGTTATCTCCCCACGCCCATACTGTGCCGTCAGTTCTAAGCGCAACTGTATGAGCATCTCCGGCTGCAACGGAAACAATGGAACATGTAACCGTTATATCGATTATGTCCGCGCCGTTTATTGTTCCGCTGCTATTATTAACGCTGCAAATCTGGCTATCCGGCTGGGTTAAAACCGTGACATCATAGGTCTCGCCATCGGCAAAAGTGGTAGAGAAAGTGAAATCACCGTTTGCCGTAATCTCAAGATCATCCCCACCGTTGTTTTGAAGAACAACCGTTTCACCATCGGCAAGCCCGCTTACTATGCCGCCCACGTTGTAAGAAACGCCGGAATAGTGATACTTATGATGTTCCCTTTTCATCTCCTTGGAACGCGCCTCTGCAACACCGCCGACAATCCACAAACCGGCAAAAAGAAGAACAAACAGACCTATAAAAATATTGAACCAGGTTTTTCTCATCTCGACTCTTCCTTGGATAAAGAACATTTAATTACAGGTGTATAGACTAAAGGCTGACGCACAGCGCAGGCGCTTGCGCCGCGTGAGACTGTCAGGGAATTTTGATTTGATTAAAGCAAAGACTGTGTAAGAGTCCACTCCCGGTGGCGGAGGCTCCGCTTCCATGGATGTGTGTGTCATGGGGGTTGTGGAACCCGCCCCCACGATGATATCCGAATAAACATGCTTTCCCATGCGTACAATTTGCGAATAATTGTATGTCATATTATCTTCCCGTAGGGGCAGGTTCCAAACCTGCCCTTTTTAATAAATTCCACCCATTTAAAAACCAGCACATAAGATTTATCCTCCAGCCTAAATACCTGACTTAAGGGCTTTCTTACCCTATACTCCCTCAGCGGTGAAGAAAACCACAGAGGGAGTATAGGCGGTAGGCGTTACGGAGTCACCAACACCTGTGCAGGTATTGCGCTACAATCGTACGTCTTGTGGCATTTTTCGGTTGTTTCAACCCCCAACTGTCCGAAATCATTTTTTCCCCACGCCCACACCGTGCCATCGATGTTAAGCGCGAGGGTATGACCATATCCGGCCGAGATGGCGGTTATGTCTGCAAGATCTCTTACTTCTACCGGGATGCTGCTACTAATGCTTGAGGTTCCATTTCCCAGTTGGCCGAAAACGTTACTTCCCCAGACCCACACCGTACTGTCGGTTTTCAGCACGACAATATATAGCGCCGATCTTCCTCCTTGCGAAATAGCAGTGACATCCGTTAAATCGGTCATTTCCACTGGTGTATTATTCCCCCATCCCCATCTCCAGAGTGTGCCATCGGTTTTAAGCGCGAAGGTAGTGCCTCTTCCTGCAAAAATGGCGGCAACGTCCGTGATGCCGATTACTTCTATTGGAGTAGTGCTGCAAGGAGTAGAATAGGTGCATGTTTCAGTCGTTGTTAGGCCCAGCTGACCGTCTCTATTATTTCCCCATGCCCACACCGTGCCATCCTTTTTAAGCGCCACGACATGGCTTCCTCCTACTGAGATGTCGACAATGTCCGTAAGGCCGCTTACCTGCACCGGAGTGGTGGTGATATATGTTGTCGTCCCATTTCCCAGCTGGCCATAGAGGTTTCCTCCCCATGCCCAAAGCGTACCATCGTCTTTAAGCGCGAAGGTATTCGAAGCACCTATGCCTCCTGTAGCAATGTCGACAACGTCTGTAAGGGCACTTATCTGTATCGGGACTGGGCTGTCTATCGTCGTTCCGTCTCCCAGCTGGCCGTATTTGTTATATCCCCACGCCCACACCGTGCCGTCGGTTTTAAGCGCAATGGAATGGCTCCCTCCGGCAGCGATAACAGCAATATTTTCTATGCCGGTTACCTCTACCGGGCTGGTACTACTTGTCGTAGTTCCGTCTCCCAGCTGACCAACACGGTTAGATCCCCATGCCCACACCGTGCCGTCGGTTTTAAGCGCAATGGAATGGCGCCCTCCGGCAGCGATGGCAACAACGTCCTTCAATATGTCTACGCATTTAATCTGTATGTCCGTTACGTCTGCGGCGTTAATCCTCCCACTGGCAACGCTGCATTTCTGGTCGAATGGTTGAGTTAAAACTGTTATATCGTAAATGTCCAGGTCCGTAAGCTCTGTAGCGAAAGTGAACGGACCGTTTGCCGTGATCGTGAGATCGTCTCCGTCGTTGTTTTGCAGTACCAGCGTATCGGTAAGACCACTCACACTGCCGCCAACGCTATAGGTGCCGGTTACTTTGCCTTCCCGTACCGGTATAGGCGTGAAACTGCAAGATATATCATCCTGAGCACCACATGTATCAGATGCCACTGCTCCTAATTGGTTGTTACTGTTACTTCCCCATGCCCACACTGTGCCATCGGTTTTAAGCGCGAGGGTATGGGAATATCCGGCAGCGATGGCGGCAACGGCAGTAAGTCCGCTCACCTGCACAGGTATGGTGGAACAGTAAATAGAGGAATAAGAGCGGTCGCCGCCTGATGAACAAACTTCAGTCGTTGTTACCCCCAACATGCCTGCACCGTTAGCTCCCCACGCCCACACCGTACCATCGGGTTTAAGCGCAAGGGAGAATCCCCATCCGGACGCGATGGCATCAACGTCCGTGAGGTCGCTTACCTGTACAGGCGTGTAGCTGTCATCTGTCGTCCCGTCTCCCAATTCTCCGAAATTATTACGTCCCCATGCCCACACCGTGCCGTCGGTTTTAAGCGCGAGGGTATGGGAATATCCGGCCGCAATGGCTGCGACGTCAGTAATGCTGGCCAGCTGGGGACTGTTAGTGTAGATACCTCCCCATGTCCACACTGTGCCGTCGGTTGTAAGAGCGTTGGTACGACGATCTCCGGCCGAGATGGCGGTTACATCCGTAAGCACAGGTTCCAGCTGATCAATTCCATTAATTTCCCACATCGTCCCATCGGTTTTAAGCACTATGGTAGAGGACCAGCCAGCCGCGATGGCGATTACGTCCGTAAGTCCGCTTACCTGTATCGGAGTGGTGGAGCAAGGCAAATAGGAGAAGCATGTCTCAGATGTCGTGACACCCAGTTGGCCTTTTTCGTTAGATCCCCACGTCCAGACCGTGCCGTCGGTTTTAAGTGCAACGGAATGGAGATATCCGGCCGCGATGGCGGTTACGTCCGTAAGGCCGCTTACCTGTATCGGAGCCGGGCTGTCTATCGTTGTCCCGTCGCCAAGCTGGCCGTATTGGTTACCTCCCCACGCCCACACCGTGCCGTCTGATTTGAGCTCAAGGCTATGGGAACTTCCGCCGGCAATGGCAACTATCTCCGTCTCATCCGCGCTGTCATGATCATGCTTGTGTTTCATACCCATTGACCCTATCTCTTCAGTGCAGCCGGCAATCCACAAACAGGCAAAAAGAAGAACAAACATACCCATAAACAAATTAAACCATCTTTTTCTCATCCCAAGTCCTCCTTATAATATAAAAAATATTTGAAGAAACAGAGCCAACCTTTCAAGTGGACAGACTAACGGCCGACGCTCAGCGCAGGCGCTTGCACCGCGTGAGACTGTCAGGGAATTTTGATTTGATTAAAGCTTTAATTAAAGCGAAGACTGTCGAAACCGATACGCATTAATACAAGGCTGTTAATATACTTCAACTTTCAGCCGGAATACCTGAGGTTACAAAAAGTGAAGACACAATAATAGCTCATCATTACCTCGCAAGTTCTATACCGTTTACGCAACTCTTTGATTTTATATGCTTTTTAGAATCTACCAGATTTCCTAAAGGAGAAAGTGTAAAGTTATCCGACGACGTTGAGCTGGAAAAATGACAAATTATGCTTGAGCTCTCTAATGGCAAAAGGCTTATCAGTGGCTATCTATAAGACGGGTTTACCGACACTAAAGACCCTTTTTCAGCAAGGCCCTCGCCTTCCAGGCCCATTTCCTGTCCAGTTTACGCTTGAAACGTGGGGCAGCTTTAAAGACCTCTATCGATTTTTTCAGATAACGCATGCCTTCTTCCTTCATACCCAGCTTCAACTTGACAAGACCCATCTGATAAAGCCCCCTCGAACTTGAAGAGTGTATCTTCTCAAAACTCTCAAGAAGCGGCAGCGCACTGCTGTAGTCGTTGTTGTCGATAAAGACCTCGGCCATCAAAAGATACGGCTCTCCGTATTTGAGTCCTGGTGAGGCCTCCAGGGCAGCGGCAACATATTCCCAGCCCTTCCGTATATCCCCGTTTTTTGCGATCGAGACACCGTAGTAGTAGTTGAATTCAGGATCATCAGACATCTTGTTTGCCGCCCTTTCAAAATATTCGACGGCCTTACCGTATTTTTTCTTCTCGAACATAAAAATGCCGAGTTCTTTCAGAGAACGGGCATCATGAGGATTTATTGCCACAATCCTCCGGAGTTCATTTATCCTTCCCGCTCTATTGAATGCCTTGAAAGGGTCGGGGACAAAACCGAAATAAGTCCTGTCTATAGTGAAAGATATGAGGAGTATCACCAGAAGCGCAATGATTGGGTTTCCCAGCATCCAGTAGAGGATATAGAAAAGGAAGAACTTGCTCATCATCTGCTTTCTCCCTGGACAGGCATTGCATTCCGCTGTGTAACACCGGTCCCTTTTTCCCTTCGTATGAGGTCGTTCCTCCTCACTCCTTCCGGAACCCTGATAATGACCACATCCCCGTTTCTCGCCGAGTTTATATCTGCCCCGTCCTTATCCTTCATCGAATCGATCTCAAAGTTTTTTTCTTCCAGTCCAGGGGAAAGGTATTCAACGGGGTCCCCCGCATCAAGTCTGTTCCTCAGGCCAACGCTTGCGGTATTGCCGTTGATATCAAGGATAGTCCCAACAAGTTCATGGCTCATTCTATACCCCTCACCGTCAAAATTATAATCTTCGTCCGGCTGTTTCCCAAAAAACATGCCTGTAGTATATCCCCTGCTGCTGAACATCGAGAGTTCCCTCAACCATCCCGGATTCAGTCTGTACGCGCCGCCGTCTTTCAGGGAATCAAGTGCCTCCCTGTAAGTCTTTACAACGCCCGCAATATAGTTTATTCCCTTCATCCTGCCCTCTATCTTGAGACTGTCAACGCCTGCCTCCGCAAGAACGGGCAGGTGTTCGATCATACAGAGGTCTTTTGAACTCATTATGAAGGTACCCCTGTCGTTTTCGAATACAGGAAAGAATTCTCCGTCTCTCTTCTCCTCCATCAGGGCATAGTTCCACCTGCAGGAATTCGTGCATTGACCCATGTTGGCGCTTCTGGATGCAAGAAAACTGCTGATATAACACCTGCCGGAATATGATATACACATTGAGCCGTGGACAAACACCTCCAGGCCTACAGACGTTTTCCGGCGTATCTCTTTTATTTCATCTACAGATAACTCGCGCGAAAGCACAAGTCTCCCGGCACCCATACCTTCCCAGAAGAGCGCTGATTCAACATTGGTGATATTGGCTTGTGTGCTTATGTGAATCTCTACTTCAGGCGCCTTTTTTTTGAACATCATGAAGAGGCCGGGGTCGGAAAGGATTACTGCGTCAGGCCCTACTTCCCTGAGGAGCTCAATATGTCCCTCAAGCCCGGCCAGGTCACGGTTATGCGGAAAAATATTGACTGTTACATATACCTTTACACCTTTTTCGCGTGCATACAGAACGGCTTTCCTTAGCTCACCGTCAGTAAAATTACCAGCCTTGCCTCTCAGGCTGAACCTTGAATCCCCGAGATAGACGGCATCAGCGCCGTAATGGATTGCGGTCTTGAGTTTTTCGAAATTCCCTGCAGGGGCAAGCAGCTCCGGAATCTTCATATCTGACATAACAGCAGGATCATGAACTCTGCGGTTTATCCAGGGAAACCTTTGGGCTCCGGCACTTTTCTAACGCAAGCCTTGCAAGCTCGTCGCATCTTTCATTCTCCATATGCCCGTTGTGTCCTTTTACCCAGACCCAGTCTATCTCATGTTGCCTGGACGCTTTAAGCAGTCTTTCCCATAAATCCCTGTTGAGAACTTCCTTCTTTTGGGAGTTCCTCCAGTTCTGTTTTATCCAATTGTCTATCCATCTGGTCATTCCTTTAACCACATAAGTCGAGTCTGTTGTGATCCTGATCCGGCAAGGCTTTTTCAGTGCCTCCAGAGCCGTAATTACCCCAAGCAACTCCATCCTGTTATTTGTGGTCATCTCTTCACAGGCGGACAATTCCCTGACTTTCTTACCTGATTTCAATATGGCTCCAAATCCTCCGACACCCGGATTACCGCTGCATGCGCCGTCAGCGTATAACTCGACAAATGGTTTCTCATCATCTCTCATGACTTCATATTTTAACTTTTTTGATGTTATTAATTCCAAATCAGGTTGATTTTCAGAGATTCTGAAATAAATTCAGAATGACATATATGCTGTATTATGATTTGATTGTAAAGAGTAGAAGTTCAGCTATTTTCAGACAGGATAAACAGGATGATGATAAAAACATAATGTAATGGTTTAGCAATGCAGTGCTAACAGCTTAAACTTAAAGAGAAAAAATATGTTGTTCCCGGCTAAGAAGCTGGCTGGCTGGCAAGCTAACTGGCTAACGGGCTGGCATGATATGTGTGAGTTGGAGGATGAAAAAAATTCCTGTGGTTTTTATACAACACTCTGTAATATAATAGAATGTTCAAAAACAAACAATAAATCTATCTGAGGAGGTTTTATTATGATCAAGGTTTACTATGATAAAGATGCAAACCCTGAGGTACTTAAGGGGAAGAAGGTCTGCATAATGGGTTACGGCAGTCAGGGACATGCCCACGCCAACAATCTCCGTGACAGCGGTATGGATGTAGTCATCGGCATCAGGAAGGGCGGAAGCTGGGCCAAGGCCGAGGCCGCCGGCTTTACTGTTATGACCCCTGCTGAGGCGTCAAAGGTGTCGGACATTATAATGATACTCCTGCCGGATGAGTATCAGGCAGAGATTTACAGGAATGAGATCGCCCCAAACATGAAGCAGGGGGCATACCTTACCTTTGCCCATGGGTTTAACATCCATTTTGGCCAGATAACACCACCGCAGGATACCAATGTCTTCATGGTTGCCCCAAAGGGCCCCGGACATCTGGTGAGGAACGAGTATACAAAGGGAAGCGGCGTGCCCTGCCTCATAGCCATTCATCAGGACCCTTCAGGCAACACAAAAGATATCGGGCTTGCCTATGCCTCAGCCATTGGAGGAGGAAGGGCCGGAATTATTGAGACCACTTTCAGGGAAGAGACCGAGACAGACCTCTTTGGTGAACAGGCGGTCCTCTGCGGGGGTGTTTCCGCACTAATACAGGCTGGTTTTGAGACACTCGTTGAGGCAGGCTATGCGCCGGAGATGGCATATTTTGAGTGTCTCCATGAGGTGAAGCTGATAGTTGACCTCATATACGAAGGCGGTATCTCAAATATGCGCTACTCTATTAGCAACACGGCCCAGTATGGCGACATCACACGGGGACCAAGGGTCATAAATCCGGCAGTTAAGGCAGAAATGCAAAAAATCCTTTCAGAGATACAGTCAGGCGAGTTCGCCAGGGAATGGATACTTGAGTGCAAGGCTGACAAACCCGTATTCAACGCCCTTACACAAAAGGGCAAGGAACACCCTGTAGAGGAAGTGGGCAGCCGCCTCCGCAGCATGATGCCGTGGTTGAAAAAAGAGAAACTTGTTGATAAGTCAAAGGCTTAGGTTAATTATCCGCCACCCTCTGTTCCCCCCGGTCAAGGGGGGAATTAAAGGGTGGGCAGAGGGAACGGGAATCACCGTTCTTTTGTCATTATTTATTATCCTCATTATACCTTCTCCCCCCCTGTATGCCGAACAGATAGAGCTTGGGATCATCCAAAACAGTGAACTCATAGTCCAGTTCGAGAAACCACTAAAAAATGCCGCAAAAGAAGTCGAGACTATCTATCCGGATATAAAGGCAGAACTGGAGAAGACCCTTGGGTGGAGAGTGACCTTCAGGCCAACCGTTGTGTTAATTAAAGATAGCAAAACATTCCGGAAGATGGCAGGTAACAACCAGTTTGTCGCCTTTGCCGTACCCCGGAAGAACTTGATAGTAATAGACTACTCAAAGATGAAGACACACCCCTTTACTCTCGAAATAACCCTTAGACATGAATTGTGCCACCTCCTCCTGCATCATTACATCAGGGAAGGAAACCTGCCCAGATGGCTTGACGAAGGCGTCTCTCAGTGGGTAAGTGGTGGCATGGCAGAGATAATTATGGATACACGGCGGTCACCCCTCAAGGATGCCGTCCTGTCAGGAAGATTTATCCCTATCAGTGCCCTTACAGCAGGATTTCCAAAAGACAAAAAGTCCCTCTTGCTGGCCTATGAAGAGAGCAAGAGCATTGTAGAATACATGGGCAGGAAATATGGCAGCAATGGAGTGCTTGAAGTACTGAATAACCTGAGAGATGGGGATAATGTGGATGCTGCGATTCAGAAGGCTTTAAAAATCCCGGTCCAGGAACTCGAAATAAAGTGGCATAATCAGCTTAAAAAGAGGATTACGTGGTTTACATACCTGAGCAGCAACCTTTACGAGATACTCTTCTTCCTTGCTGCCCTGATAACCGTAGCCGGCTTCATAAAACTCCTGATGAGAAAGCGGAATTACAAGGATGAGGAGGAGGAGGAGGAGGAGGAGGAAGAAGAGTGACTACTGCTTCACTGTCTCAACAGCAGGATGGGATGCAACACCTTTAAGTTCATTCATCAATTCATGTACTGACAGAATGCGGTCTACACGATAAGCATTGGTACCCACAGTATATAGCGGCTTCTCCTTGTCAGGGTTATAGCCGGCAGAACTTAACAGCCCGTTACAGATACAGAAGTGAGCCTCATTGCTCTCCCTTGCCGGACAGCGGGTATACCTGCCTTCCTCATCTTTTGTAAGAACATAGCCCTTATCACATTTTGGCTGACGCCCGCGCACCAGAGCTTCCTGATACATGGGTGACTGCTTAATCAACCTTATCGGTAAACCACAGGGCGAACCTGGCTTCATTGTCACAATTATATCGTCCTGATCGGCCTGAAGCAGGGCATCCTTGTATTCAGGCGTGGCAGAACTCTCTACAGTCCCGAGAAAACGTGTGCCCATCTGAACCCCGTCTGCTCCAAGATCCAGAAAACGTTTGATATCAGCATTTGTATAAATACCACCGGCAACAATTATCGGAAAATCACCGTACTGCCTTGCTACATCCTTAACAGGGGGGAGCAGGTTCTCAAGGAGATTCTCTTCAAGGTCAATTTGCTCCCACTGGAAACCCAGATGGCCACCGGCAAGCGGACCTTCCAGCACCGCAGCATCCGGCTGATACCCCTGGCGTTGCCACCTCTTGCAGATAATCTTGAGCGCCCTGGCTGATGATACAATAGGAATCAGGGCAGTCTGTTTAGGCCGTGTAATTGAGGGCAGCGACATTGGCAACCCGGCACCGGAAATAATCATGTCGGCACCTGCATCAACGGCACCTCTCACAGAGTCTTCATAGTGGCGTCCGAGTGCCACCATTATATTTATGCCTGCAATGCCGCCCTCGCTCTTGGCAAGCGAGATCTCTTCATAGACCGCCTCGTAGGTATTGTACTTCTTCCCGTTGCGCTTGGAGAGCAGCCTGTCAATAGCTGCACTGGAGATTATGCCAACCCCTCCCTCAGCTGCAACTGCACGAGCCAGTGGATAGAGGGAGACACCGATTCCCATGCCTCCCTGAATGATTGGCACATCTATTTTTTTATCTTTGATTTTCAATGGCAGAAACATATAAAATTTTCAGGTTAGATGTTGCTCAGATGCTGATGTATTTACAAGCCTTCGCTTGCCTTCTTTGCAACTATCTTATATCTAATATAATACAATCACACGTGATATTGCAACTTCTTTTTCCCCTCCCTACTCCCGAATAAATATAAACAGAGACACAGAAACCTGAGAGCTTCTCTATCAATACATGGAGACAAATGCCCTTATCCGTTTATACCCTGAATTTATTTCAGGGGTGACAGTTCTGGACTTTTGAGGATAATTGCCGCATTTTCCTTCCAAATTGACAAAAAAAGGAGATTCTGATACCCTGAAAAACAGGACACCTGTTAGAGGGACACAAAAAAACCTGGAGGACCTTAAATGAAAAACCTTCCTGTGGGCAAACTCAAAATGGAGCAGCTTGCAGGGCTTCTCAAAAGATACAAGGGAGCCCCGGATTCATCCGTAATTGTCGGCCCTGAGATTGGGGAGGATGCAGCAGTAATAGGAATTGGTGAGAATTTTCTGATAGCAAAGACCGACCCCATCACATTTGCCGTTGACCGGATTGGTCAATATGCAATAAACATAAATGCCAATGATATCGCCTGTATGGGGGGCAGACCCCGGTGGTTCCTTGTAACAATCCTCTTACCTGAAGACCGAACAGACGAGGCACTTGTTGAAGGCATCTTTTCTCAGCTCTCTGAGGCCTGCAAACAACTTGGCATAGCTATATGCGGTGGCCATACTGAAGTGACATACGGCCTCAAGAGACCCATAGTGGTCGGACAGATGCTCGGGCTGGTTTCCAGGGAAAGGCTGATCAGGTCATCTGGGGCCATGGCTGGTGACCATATCATTGTCACCAAGGGTATTGCAATAGAGGCAACAGGACTGCTTGCCCGGGAAAAAGAAGGGGAGCTCACAAACGTCTTTGATCGTAAATTCATTGATAGGTGCAAGGGTTTTCTAAAGACCCCCGGAATAAGTGTCCTCAGGGATGCAGAGACAGCAACCGCAGCAGGTGATGTCCATGCAATGCATGACCCAACAGAGGGAGGGCTTGCCACAGGCCTTCACGAACTCGCCACCGCTGCCGGAGTCGGGCTTGAGATATGGGCAGATGAGATACCTGTTTTCCCTGAAACAAAGGTTCTCTGTGACTTCTTTGGACTGAATCCCCTTGGCGTCATTGCCTCCGGAGCACTTCTGATTGCTGCCGCCCCATCCTCCTCAGAGCAGATAATCAGCTCCCTCAGGGCAGAGGGTATAGACTGTTTTCATATAGGTATTGTAAAGGGCAAATCCGAAGGATTAATAATGATACAGGACTCTGAAAGACTCCCTCTGCCCTGCTTTGAACAGGATGAGGTCTCAAAAGCATTCTTATAATCCGGGGGGCATGTCCACTTTAACCTGTATGATCACCGACACTCTTCGCATTTTTTTAATATTGTTCGCTTTTTTTTAAAACTGTTAACAGCACAAAAAATATGTTGACTAAACGGTAATACGGATATAACGAAAAATGCCAAAGCCTTGCAATTAAGCGGATATGCTTTAATTGCCTTGATCAGATACGGCCTCGCTCTTCCGACTTCGTTGTGTATGCATAAAAACCGCCCCATCTTCCAATAATGCAGTGACAGGGTTTTTCGACTCCGTTTGATATCATCGAGATATTTTTCCAGGATTACCTCTCTGGACCCTATATGGGCTGATGTAACCCACCGGAAACTGTCATCAGTTACGTAGTAATTCATGAGCAGTTCCTTTATATGGTAAAAATAGAATTCTTTACTTAAACGGATAAAAAAATCAAAATCCACATAATAAGACAAACGCTCGTCAAAGAGGCCCACCTTTTCAAAACAGGCTTTCCTTACAACAGAAGATCCAATCCCAATACCGTAAATTTGGTAGTTTAACGCCTTTCTGTAAAACTGTCCGTCTTCCGGCATAAAAGTGGGACTCTTCCATATACGTCTTTTTCCGTTTCTCTCAATTTCGCACATATTGCTGTAGACAACCCCGACACGTTTGGAGTGGTACCGAAAGACAGCCATCTGCTTCTCCAGTTTTTCAGGCAGCCATTCATCATCGCTGTCAAGAAAAGCAATAAACTCTCCCTTTGCTGTCAGGACGCCTGTATTTCTTGCTGCTGCCTCGCCTTTATTGCTTTCATGCCTGACATACCGTATATCCAGGGCACTGAAACTCCTTACAATCTCCTCCGTGTTGTCAGTAGACCCGTCATCCACAACAATTACTTCAAAATCCCTATAGGTCTGGTTCAGGATACTCTGAAGCGCTCTGACCAACAAATGCGCCCGGTTATAGCTTGGAACAATTACACTTACTGTGGGCGTATCTTTTTTGACGGTCATATCCATCCTTTTCTGTCATATTTTATTTCTCTATCGTCTACTATTTCATGAAACTTAACATTTCGGAATTTTTCTGAAAAATATCCTTGGCAAAAACTTTGTTCCCCGGAAGAGCAGCTTTAAACAGCCCTTGACATTTAAAGGAAAGAGCCTTATTGCCTCACACAAAAAAAATCTTGCTCTTCTCCAGTTCCTGTCCTTAATACAATGGGGAATTCCATGAAAAAGCACATCAGACATCTCCTTATTTGTTAAATTTGGAATCTCCGTACCCAACCTCCGCCTGTATGCCTTGTACTTCGCCAGATAATATGATGATTTCATCGTACTCTTCTTTGCTGGATCGTGAGACTGGGAATCGGATAAAACCCTGTAAAGATACAGGACCTTATCTACATAAAAGAAGCCGGTTACCTCCTCCATTTTCAGGGTTAAATCCTTGTCTTCTGCATACAATATTTTGTCATCATATCCTGGAGTTCTAAAATATGCATCCTTCCTGAATGTCCTGAACGGACCAACTATATCGTATCGCAGAATCGTTCTTCTGTCAGGGATTTGAGGCAAGGCCGTGCAAAAACCCTTTTCAACCGGGTTTAAATCCCGATCGCAAAAAACAAAATTGGAATAGATGAAACCACAATCCGGATTTTTAACATGGGCTTCATACATCTTTTCAAGCGCATCTTCGTCTAAAGCATCATCACCATCCAGAATACCTAAAATCTCTGCCCTCGATTCATTAATCAATCTTTTTAATGTCCCGATATAGCCAATATTCCGGCTGTTTTTAAAAAACCTTACCCTGCTGTCACTCAAATATGTTTTAATAATTTCCACGGATTTATCAGTAGAGCAATCATCAACTATCACCAGTTCCCATTCTTTAAACGTTTGGTTGATAACAGATTCTATTGCACTGCCAATAAACTGACCATTATTATAACTTGCCATCAGGACCGAAAACTGAGGGTTTTCATTTTCTTTTCCTTTATGTTTATACATAGAAGTCCACATTATTCTGTGGTAGTGTCAGTGAAGTGTAGGGGAACTAACGAGTAGTACAAGCAGCCTGTCTCCCCCTGGATCAAGCTAACTGAATGAAGTGCTAAATTACAACAATACAAAGCTTTTATATTAATTTTAATATAAAAAAGTGGAAATAGCAAATTCTGTTTCATTTTTCAATACGAATTCAGACAGCCTTTATTAAAGGGTCTTTAACTTAAGAAACATCATATATTCTAAGCCTTGAAATTATCGGGGTAAGGAAAGAGACCTGAAAACAACGGGTTAGATTGCATGAGAAAGGCGGCAATCAATACAACCCTGGGGTAGAAAATACCAAAAGACCGTCCGCAGCCTTGACAAAGGCTGACATGAATGGTAAAGTTTTACCACATCTAATGTCGAAAGAAACTTTGGATAACCGGACATTTGGTTATTTTCCCCTTTACGAATACGGTGTCATAAGCAGAAACTATTCCCTGGGCTTCCTCCTTATCTTTGCATTCTGTGCCGTGTTTCAACTATCCAGGAACAGAAACAACCTTCTTGCGCTTTCAGGTATCCTGTTTCTCCTTTCCCAGGTCCGTGCCTATGCCCTGATTATCTCAATCGTTATGGGATTAATGCTGGTTTTTGAAGCTCTCATTGATACAGATCTGAGGAAAAGCCTCTTTAAAAGGAAATGGATAGTAGTTGCCGCTATATCCATATTTGTCTTTGGTATCATAATTTCAATTCTGCAGCAACTCCTCCCACCTGATTCCAGTTCCAACGCTGCCGGAGGTTGGCGTCTTGGGATTGACCTTAAAGAGATGGGAAGAGCATTCACAATTATATGGAAGGCTTACGTTCCGATCCCAAAACCCAGACTTCACTTCTGGGGGTCTAATATAATAAGAAATCACCTTCTGCAATTTGTATTATCTTCTCTCTTTTTCTGTTATTTTATCCTGTTGTTCGTTCGAAAGCCTGCGATATTGTTTTTATATTCGGTTGGAACCCTCGGAATTGTAGCAGTCAGTTACGCAAAATTTTATGGTTACATACGGCAACGTGGACATTTATTTATCCTGCTTGTTGCGTGTCTATGGCTCTCCGCATATTACCCTAACAAAAAGATACGATTAAAATTTATTAACAGTTTAAGTAATTTCTGTTTAAAGTATAAAAACAGAGTCATCATATTTATTTTAGCTGCTCAACTTGTAGCCGGTATATTTGCCGGTGGTCTCGATCTGCTCTATCCCTTTTCCGGAGGCAAGGCAGCGGCAAAATACATTAAAGATAAACAAATGCAGGATATGCTACTTATTGGTGACGATGAATCAGCCATAACCGTAGCGGGTTATCCTAAAAAAAAATCTATTATATACGAGATGACAGGGTCGGCTCTTTTGTTACCTGGGATAAGAAGAGAGTTGCTGTCTGGGAGAAAAAGCAAAAACTGGACAGGCAGGAAGTTCTGACAATAGCAGAAGCCCAGATGAGGCGATACAAGAAGGATGTATTACATATCCTGAATTATCAACCGGCTGTTCCAGCCTCCGGACCGGAGAAAGCCGGATACCGTCTGGTAATGATCAAGGAGGTTACCGGAAATATTGAACCCGATGAACAGTTTTACCTGTATACTCTAAAAAATGACTGATTATGATAAAATAAACATATCAGATGCGGAAGAGGCTTCTGTTAATTGATGCTTTTTCTCCCTTCTAAAAAACCGGGAGGTAAATTTCTTATCCCATTATGATTAGAAACTTCACTAAAATATTTGCATTGTTTTCAAAGCGTGAGAGACGGCAGACCTGCTGGTTATTCTGTGGCATTTTGATTATGGGTTTGACTGAAATTACAGGCATCGTCTCCATTGCTCCCTTTATGGGGATTGTTTCAAACCCGGAGATAATCCATACAAACAAATACCTGAGTCAGGTCTACAATGCATTGGGGTTTTCCAGTTCAAACCAGTTTCTTTTTTTTAGCGGAGTAGCAGTTCTGGCAGTACTCGCCTTCGGCAATGGATTTTCATCCTTCATTACATGGCTATTATTACGCTTTACGTTTTTGCAGGGGCATTCGCTCTCTACCCGGCTTCTTAATAAATACCTCAGCCAACCATACGTCTTTTTCCTCAATCGCAACACAGCGGATTTAAGCAAAAACATTCTCATGGAAGTTCATCGTGTAATTGGCGGAGTGCTGATGCCGGGCATGCAGGTATTAACCAAATTAGTTGTTGCGTTGAGTATACTTGGATTGTTGGTAGTGGTAGACCCATTACTCGCTGTAACTGTAGCCGTTGTGCTGGGAGGCGCATACGCAACTGTCTTTGGACTTGTACGCATGAAATTGACCAGGATCGGCAAGACCTCTGCTGAAGCAAGAACACAGTGTTTTAAGGTTGCAAGCGAGGCGCTGGGAGGGGTCAAGGATCTAAAACTCTTTGGCCGGGAATCTGTCTTTCTCCAGCGCTACTCAAACACATCACGTCAGCTTGCAGGTTATGAGGCCACAAGTCAAATGCTGTCTCAATTACCCAGGTATGCGCTTGAGACAATTGCCTTTGGGGGGATACTGCTAATCGTGCTGTACCTGATTGGAGTGAAACAGAATGCTGGAACGGCATTACCCCTGATCTCGTTATATGCCTTTGCAGGATACCGGCTTATGCCGGCATTACAGCGAATATTCATCGGAATGACAACTATCCGGTATAACCTCCCTGCGCTGGATATTTTACACAACGACCTTATCCAGCAGGATGCCGACTCAGGCCCGGCTTTTGATCATGCTGAAACAACGCCTCCATTGAAATTTCAAGACAGGATAGAGCTCCGTGATATCGTATATTACTACCCCAATACGTCCACACCTGCAGTTAATAACCTGAACCTTGTGATCAAGTCTAAAACAACCGTCGGATTTGTTGGGATTACGGGATCCGGAAAAACTACAACAGTGGATATTATTCTGGGGCTGCTGTCACCAACTAAAGGGCAACTTATTGTTGATGGTACCGAAATTACCCCGTCAAATCTTCGCAGCTGGCAGAAAAACCTCGGATATGTTCCGCAGTCCATTTACCTTACTGATGATACCGTTATTCGCAATATTGCCTTTGGAGTCAGAGACGAGGATATTGATAACAAAGCCGTGGAACGGGCGGCACAAATTGCGAATCTGCATGATTTTATCATGCGTGACTTGCCCGATGGTTATCATACCCTGGTCGGCGAACGGGGGGTCAGGCTGAGTGGCGGACAACGCCAGCGGATCGGGATTGCCCGTGCGTTGTATAATGACCCCGAGGTACTCATTTTTGATGAAGCAACCAGCGCACTGGACGGGATTACTGAAAATGCCATCATGGAGGCAATACAAAACATATCCCGCAAAAAAACTATTATCATGATTGCACACCGTTTAACGACCGTTCAGGAATGCGATGTGATTTATATGCTTGAGAAGGGTAAAGTTATAGCCAAGGGAACTTATTCTGAATTGATAGAGTCGAGCTCACAGTTTCGCAAGATGGCTAATGTCACGAACCCGGGACCGGCTCTTTGAAAACATTTCTCTTCCATCGTTCAGCTGTCAAGGGGAGGGTTAACAATGGCACCCTCATCCTTAATCAGCCCCTGTATCCTTACAACCCTCCCTTCCACCTCAAGCCTCCCTTCAGCAAACAGCCTTATTGCATAAGGGAATATCCTGTGTTCATACTTTAAAATTCTCCCAGAAAGGCTCTCCTCTGTATCGTCGTTATAGACGGGCACAGCAGCCTGTATTATCACAGGCCCTGTATCCATACCTTCATCAACAAAATGGACAGTGCAACCGGAGAGTTTAACACCGTAGTTGACCGCCTGTTTCTGTGCATGGAGTCCCGGGAAGGACGGAAGCAGTGCCGGATGGATGTTCATTATCCTCATTGGAAATACATCAATGAGGGGTTTTCTTACAACCCTCATAAAACCTGCCAGGACAACAAGTCCCACACCCCTTTTTACCAGCTCATCCGCAACAGCCGCATAATATCTATCCGGCGAAGAATAATCCGCAGGCCTCATAACAAGACCGGCGATTCCGTTATCCTCTGCCCGCTTTATTGCATAAGCAGCGGGATGGTCCGTAATAAGGACCTCAATCCTTGCTGTCAGATAACCCGTTTTGACGGCATCGATTATTGCCTGGAAATTTGAACCTCTTCCTGATGCAAGCACACCTATTTTCAACATGGATAACACCCCGTAAAAAAGCCTTAACGAGCAATTTTATTGTATATCCATCCAATCAGAAAACCACTTACCAGGCCATCCAGGAAACCGTAGACAAGGCCGATAAAACTGCCCACCGGTGAGATTGAATAACCTGGATAGATCGACTCTGCAAGGGTCTGAAGAAAAAGCCTTCCATACCCGGTGTGGTAACTGATCCATGTGGTAAAAAAGAGCGCACCACCCCATACAACTCCAAGCGCCACACCAAGTGCAAGGGGTTTAAGCTTCATCTTTATCCTCCGGCCTTAAACTCTCGTCATAAAGGGCCTTTTGACTAAGACCATACTGTTGCGCTATCGTCCTTGCCGCTTCTTTGCGTCTCAGCCCCTTCTTCATCAAACTCCATACCTCAGGGATTGCGTCTTCCACTGTGATACCCTCCACCACTTTACCCTCAAGCACCAGCACATACTCACCAGCGATAACCTTCTGTTGAAGTTCCTCGATCAAAACGGATAACTTCCCCCTCAATACCTCTTCATTTAATTTGGTCAACTCATGACAGACGGCACAGTACCTGTCTCCAAAGACCTCATAAATATCGTTTAACGAGTCCAGCAATCTGTGAGGGGCCTCGTAAAAGACAATGGTCCTGTGTTCAAGCCTGAGTTGCTCAAGCATCTTTACCCGCATATTATGTTTTGGCGGCAGGAAACCCGGATATACAAACTCCCTTGCCGTTATCCCTGATATTGAAAGGGCCGCAATTAAAGCGGAAGGACCCGGCACTGCAACAATATTCAGCCCCTCATCTATTGCCGCTCTTATCACCACCTCACCGGGATCGGAGATACCGGGGGTCCCTGAGTCTGTAACAAGGGCAACATCCTGCCCCTCTTTGAGCCTTGCAATCACTGCTTCCGCCTTTGCCTTCTCCTTGGCCCCCCAGTAACTGATAAGCTTCTTTGATATGCCGTAACGGCTAAGCAGTTTTCTTGTATGTCTTGTATCCTCTGCCGCTATAACATCCACCTCTTTTAATATCCTCAGAGCCCTTAAAGTTATATCCTCAAGGTTTCCTATCGGTGTTGCAACTATATAAAGTATACCATTCATTTTCTATCAATCTTCCAGCCACAAAGCTCACAGAGAGCTCAGAGAAAAGACATCGGGATTTTAAAACCAGTTTCATTAAATATCTGCGTTTATCTGCGAAAATCTGCGGCTAACACAGTCTTGATTTCTGTTTTTTTCCAAACCCTGTATCCCGGTTAAATAATGTCGTAATTATTTATTTTAAAAATCTGTCCTTAAACCTGTTCAGCCACATAATATGGCTCTGCTCCTCGTCTATTATTTCATCAACAATCCCTTTTTCCTTAACGCTCTTTCTCAAACCAAGAAAATAGAGCAGGGTCTCTTTTTCAAAGGCCAGGGCAAAGTCAACCGCATCCTGAATACTCTGTATCTCCTTCATCCTTACAAGGGCCTTGTCTGACCCGAGAAAGAAACCCGACTCCACAAAGGCTCTCATATACTCGGATACATCCTCCCACCCCTCTGTCTCCTCATCGCCAATACTCTCCTGCAGGCTTTCAAACCTCTGTTCGTGTATCCGTTCCTTTTTGGCAAGGGTTTCAAAGAGGTCTTTAAGTTCTACCCTGTCTTTAAACCTTTCAGCCATTGACGAATAAAAATCATATCCCAGTTTTTCAGTCCTTACGGCCTGCTCAACAATCTCCCTGACGGAAAAACCCTCTTTTCCCATAGCCTGTCCCTCCTTTAAATGTTCATTTCTGCAAACTGTTCAGATTAGCCTCTCCTTTTTCATCATTATCATTTTCAGACAAATATCTCCTTAATCTTTTGTCTACACTGATTATATTCCCGGCATCATCCCCCCTCAGCTCCCAGGTATAATCACCCCTTGACGTCCTCTTCAGGACAATCCTTACAGGCTTTTTTGGCGTAAGCTGGATAATCCCGGGATTGACGGTTTTGGTGAAGGGACTCTCTGATTCAGAGCTGTTCCGGCTGCATCCGGGGAAGAAAAGAATCAGAGCAATACAAAAGAGCAGAAACTTTAAACCCGGGATTTTAAACCTGCGACTTTCAATATCTGCCATCAGTAGCTCCTGTATTTATTCGTGATCGGGAACCGTCTGTCACGGCCAAAGGCCCTTGGTGTAATCTTTATACCAGGGGGTGCCTGCCGCCGTTTATATTCACTCCTGTCAATCATGTCAATAACCCTTTTTGTACACTCCACCTCGCAGCCAAGGTTTATAATCTCATCAAAACTCCTGTCCTCCTCAATGTAGGCCTTAAGGATCGGGTCGAGCACCTCGTATGCAGGAAGGGTATCCGTGTCCTTCTGCTCAGGCCTTAATTCAGCAGATGGCTCCTTCCACAGCACCCTCTCGGGTATAAGTGCCTTTCCAGCCTTCTCATTTATCAACTTCGACAGTTTATAGACAATGGTCTTCGGGACATCTTTTATTATTGCAAATCCGCCCGCCATGTCACCGTAAAGTGTTGCGTAACCAACAGACATCTCTGATTTATTCCCGGTTGTCAGGACAAGCCATCCAAACTTGTTGGACATGGCCATGAGGAGGTTCCCCCTTATCCTTGCCTGAATGTTTTCTTCTGCGACATTGGGGGGCAGGTCTTTAAAAAAAGCGCTGAGTACTTTGAGGTAAGACTGAAATATTTCGTCTATCGGGATCTCCGACACCTCTATGCCAAGGTTTTCTGCGAGCTTGAAAACATCCTCCCGGCTCTCCCCGGAAGTATAAGGTGAGGGCATAAACAATCCTTTTACCTGTTTTTTCCCAAGGGCCTCCACTGCAATTGCTGCCACAAGGGAAGAATCTATCCCCCCGCTCAGACCTATTACAATGTTTTCAAAACCGTTCTTCCGCACATAATCCCTTGTACCAAGAACAAGTGCAGAATAGACCTCTTCGATCTCGCTGCAAGGCAATGACGGGCTATATTTGTACTTCACGCTCCTCTGTATAACCCTGTCATGTACAGGCATGATAGAGACGGTATCCTCGTGGAGGGCAAATACCTCCTGACGCCTTCTCGGATCATGAAGTCTCCTCATGAATACGGCATCAAGGTTCAGGTCTATTATTATCAATTCCTCGTCGAACTGCCTCCCCCTGAAGAGCAGGTTCCCACACTCATCAAATATCAGGCTATGACCATCAAATACAAGTTCATCCTGTCCACCGACCATATTCAGATATGCAATGATTACAGAGCTGTCCGATGCCCTTGTCGAGAGCATTTTCTCTCTGAAACCTGCCTTGCCAATATGATACGGTGAGGCGTTGATATTCACTATAACCTCTGCGCCTGCAAGTGCCTGTGTCCTTGAAGGACCGTCAGGATACCATATGTCCTCGCAAATATTGACCCCCACAAGGGTATCACCAAGCTTGTAGACCGGGGATTTGTCACCAGCCTGAAAATATCTCATCTCGTCGAAAACACTGTAATTCGGGAGATACATCTTGTGATATACATGGACAACCTCTTTATTGTGTACGATAGCGGCGGAATTATAGATATCAGATGTCCTGTCAACAAAACCCACAACAGCCACTATATCCCCGACTGAACTCCTGATCTCGTCAAGGGCAGACAGGTTATCATCAATAAATTTGGGTTTCAGCAGAAGGTCCTCAGGAGGATAGCCTGTGACGGCCATCTCTGGAAAAGCCACTATATCCGCTCCAGCCTCCGCTGCCTTCTGAATATTACGGACGATCTTCCCGGTGTTACCCTCAAGGTCACCGACAGTGGTATTAATCTGTGCAAGGGCCAGTCTTAAAGTTTTCATACTGAAAATAATTATAGTCTTTGGGACAGGCTTTTGGCAATCGAAAACCAGCACCCTCAAGAACAAAAACAGCCCCGGCATGATGACACGGAGAATCTGGATACAGGCAACGTTTGGTTAAAAAGAAAGGTTTGTTGTAAAATAGTAATTTGGAATATCTCCTGATAAAATAACAATGTTCATCATAGTGGCAAGGGATACATGAATAGCTTCCTCAGTATACTCAGAAACAAGTGGAATGTGGTTGAAAGGGAATCGGAAATTTCAGACCTCGGCTTTCTGATTCTCAGGGTCATTGTCCTTGCTGGCGGGTATGGCTGGCTGAAATTCTCAGAGATACACGAAGAGAACATCGGGATATTTTCCTCAATACTTAAATATTTTATTGCATACTGTTTTTTGATTTATCTGCTGTTATTTCTGAAATTTGAAAAAAAAAGGGCAATCTATGTCCTCTCACTGGTCTTTGACCTCTCATTTGTTTATCTCCTGACAAAATATTCCGGAGGGTTTGGCAGCAGCTTCTTCATCGGATTTTATCTCCTGACAGCCCTTCACTCTTTCTATTATGGATACCTCTTCGGCCTTGGGGTTGCCGTCATATCAACCATCACTTACATGTTCAGCGGCAATTTTGACTTCACCGCCCTGCACTGGACCGAGTTTTCCTTGCGGGCATCTTTCCTGTTCCTGATAGCATTGCCCCTCGGCCTGCTGTCAGAAAAGTTGAGAAGGGACAAGGAAGAGATTGAAAAACTGAACCGGGAGCTCCTCAAATCAATTGACGAACTGAGAAAGTTGCAGCATAAACTCATAGAGGCTGAAAAACTCTCTGCACTCGGCAGGCTCACCGCCGATATTGCCCATGAAATAAGGAACCCCCTGACCGCCATCGGTGGTTTTGCAAGAAGACTCGAGAAACGCATAAAGAAAGGCACAAAGGAAGAGGAATACGCAAGGTTGATATCCTCGGAAGTGGAAAGGCTTGAACGGATACTGAAGGATGTGCTCAGTTTTTCGAGAGAGGCAAAATACCATCTGAACTACGAGAATATCAATAACATCGCATCAGAGACTCTAAAAACCTTCCAAGATTTATGCAAGGAACGCGGTGTTGAGCTAAAAAGCGAATTAGCTTCAGACCTGCCAAAGATCCTGATAGATAAAGATCAGGTCATACAGGCCCTCAACAACCTTGTTATCAATGCCGTTGATGCAATGCCAAAGGGAGGCACCCTGACGATCAGAACGCGCATGGAACAAAAAAACTATATTAACTATGTAGTTTTTGATATAATCGATACTGGTAGTGGTATTCCCAAAGAGAAGCTGGAAAGACTTTTTGAGCCTTTTTATTCAACCAAGCAGGTTGGACAGGGTACGGGGCTGGGGCTCTCCATATGTAAAAAGATTATGGATGAACACAGGGGTTTTATAAAGGTCTCCAGCACAGTCGGAGAGGGATCAATCTTCAGCCTCTATTTTCCGTATGTGCCGGCAAGTGATGCATTCAAGACACAATGCTGGGAATATAACAAATGCGGGGTTGATAAAGCAGGGGATAGCGATGAGAGTGTCTGTCCGGCTTATCCTAATTACGGAAGGATCTGTTGGGGGGTGGCAGGAACTTTTTGCGAGGGAAGAGCCAGGGGCATATTTGCGCAGAAGATAGGTGATTGTAAAAAGTGTGAATTTTATAATAGAGTTGTTACAAGAAAGGATCTTTAATGGAAACCATGAATAATGTAAAAAACAGGGCAAAGCCGTTTGAGTTCATGCAGTGCATAAGTATCCTGAAGTCAACAGCAAAGAGGGCAAAGAACCTGCGCGAACTGAGAGACCTGATTGCTACTGTCAGCGAAGAATCAATATTTCATCATACCTGTCAGTACTTTCTGAAGGGTAGGATACGTGAATACACAAATGATTTTGCTCACTGGGTAGGTGAGTCCCTTGAAGAGAGCGCACTGGCGGAACAACTCTCAAGCATTGACCCCTATGAGTTCAAAAGCATCTCTGAACTAAGAACCGCCATCCTTACTGTAATAGACAATTACCTGGAAAATTTTCCGGAGCCAAGGGAGGCCCTGGCCGGAGAAGAGTTCTATTTTAATGAAACCATTACCATTGTCTTCCCCGCCCACATAAGGGCAAGAAATCTCGCTGAGTTCCTTATTGCAATCAGATACATTGACGGCGCATCTATTTACTATCACTTTCACGAGGCAAGGACACGTCTTGGCGGAGGGATTGATGACTTTTCAAAATGGTTTGATGAAGTGCTGGGTGAACAGGAACTTGCAAAAAGACTGTGGGCCATTGACCCGTTCATGCATAGCATCGAAGGGATCAGGGAGCATATAGTGGAGATCGTTAATGAGAAGGTTAAAAAGGATATGGAAATTACGGGAGTTGAGGAATGATAGCTAAATATGCCGGAATAGCACCAAAGGGCGATTTAATCCTTCTGCAAAAGCTGGGAGAAATATTCCGAGAAAAGTCTTTTCTGCATATAAATTCCACACGTACTGGTGGTGGTGTTGCCGAGATACTGCAACGGATGATACCGATACTGAGGGACCTCGGCATTGATGCAAGGTGGGAAATAATAGAGGGTGATGAAAGGTTTTTTGATATAACAAAAAAGATTCACAATGCCCTTCAGGGCAACTTTGAGGCCATAACGGATGAGATGTGGCAGTACCACTACGAGGTCAATAAGAGGAACGCCAAAAAGCTCAATCTTGAAGCAGATGCTGTTCTGATTCACGACCCACAACCTGCTCCACTGATTGAATTCAAGGTTCAGGATTACTCCGAATCCGACAATGTTCCATGGCTGTGGCGATGTCATATTGATGTCTCAAATCCAGTGCAGGAGGTTTGTGATTACCTCAGGCAATATTGTGAAAAGTATGATGCTGCCATCTTCTCCGTCTCAAAGTTTGCAAGGTCAATGTCAATAGATGAGTTCATTATTCCCCCATCCATTGACCCGTTAAGCGAAAAAAACAGGGACCTGACTGAGGACGAAATAAGGGAAACACTTGAAAAATATAAAATACCGGCTGACAGGCCGATAATGCTGCAGGTATCAAGATTTGACAGATTCAAGGACCCCATCGGGGTTATAAAGGCATACAGGATCGTCAAAAAATACAACGACTGCATCCTGATTCTCGCAGGCAGTCCTGCAAGTGATGACCCCGAGGGAGAGATCGTCCTGAACGAGGTCCGGGAATATGCATCCAATGACCCTGACATACACATACTCCTGCTTCCGCCATTCAGTGACAGGGATATAAACGCCTTGCAGAGAAGTGCAACCGTGGTATTGCAGAAATCACTCAAGGAAGGCTTCGGGCTAACGGTCTCCGAGGCAATGTGGAAGGGAAAACCGGTGATAGGAGGGGCTACAGGTGGAATACCCCTGCAGATTGTGCATGGGTTTACCGGTTTCCTCGTCCATACATCAGAGGGAGCAGCGTTCAGGGCAAGGCAGTTCCTGAACAACCCGGAAATGGTGAAAAAGATGGGTGAAAGAGGTAAAGATTATATAAGGAATAACTTCCTTATAACGCGGCAGGTACGCGATTATCTTTCCGTCTGGTATGCGATTAAAAACAATGAAAAATCGGTTCTTGAACTGTGAAATCCAAAAGGTTAAGGACATTTATAGAAGATAATTTCATAGACAAGGGTCTTTTTATTATCTCAAACAGGGAACCATATATTCATAAAAAGACCCTTAAGGGCACTAAAGTGGATAAACCCGCCGGGGGGCTCACATCAGCCATGGATGCAGTTCTGAAGGCAACCGGAGGCACATGGATAGCATGGGGCAGCGGCAGCGGGGATAAAGAGGCGGTTGATGAAAAGGATTGCATTGCAGTCCCTCCGGAAAACCCATCCTATACGCTTAAAAGGGTCTGGCTGCCCAAAAGGGTATCAGAGAATTACTATCATGGCTATTCCAACCAGGTCCTATGGCCCCTCTGCCACATCGCTCTCGACAGGGTCTACTTCAGAAGGAGATTCTGGGAGGATTATGAAAAGGCAAACCACCTGTTTGCTGAAGCCACCCTTCAGGAGGTTGAAGATGATTGCGTTGTCTGGATCCATGATTATCACCTCTGCCTCGTCCCACGAATCCTGAGAGAGAAGAAACCATCACTCACAATAGCCCATTTCTGGCACATACCGTGGCCTGACTGGAGTGTATTCAGGGTATGTCCTCAATCCACACAGATACTGGAAGGCCTGTTAGGTAATGATATTATCGGGTTTCAGATACCCTTATTTGCCAAGAACTTTATGGACTGCGTAAAAGAGACCCTTGATGCAGAGATCAACTATGACGAATCAACCGTTATATACAGGGGACAGACCACAAGACTGAAGGCATTTCCGATAAGTATTGATTACGATAGATTCAATTCAACAAGCCATTCAAAAAAGGTCACTACTTTAATGAAAAAACTGAGGACAAAGTCCAATCTGCCTCAATACACAGGGGTCGGTGTGGACAGGCTTGAATATACCAAGGGTCTGATAAAGCGGCTGCAGGCGTTAAGCCTCTTTTTTGACAAATACGAGAGATACAGAAAAAAATTCACCTTTCTGCAGATTACGGTTCCGACAAGAATGAAGGAACCCTACATCAGTTATCAGAGAACTGTAGAGAAGCTGATAGAAAAGATAAACAAAAAATATGCAACCGATGACTGGAAACCGATTATCAATATCAATAAAAAGCTTGATCATACGGAGCTTGTTGCATATTACAGAATGGCCGACATTGGCCTGATCAGCTCGATATACGATGGGATGAACCTCGTAGCCAAGGAATACATAGCCTCTCAGGCCGATGAAAAAGGCGTGCTTATACTGAGCGAATTTGCCGGAGCAGCAGATGAACTGGAGGGCGCTATCCTTGTAAACCCCTATGACATAGAAAACTTTGCAGACAGCATAAGCAGGGCTTTGAAGATGCCGGAAAAGGAAAAGAGAGAGAGGATGAGGCTCCTGAGAAAACAGGTGGAGGAACACGATATATACAAATGGATACTTGACATCTTCCATGAGTTGACGATCATATCCTCAATGAAACACAACCAGTGTCAATACCTCTTTGACCACGGCAGCCTGATAAAAGAAAAACTTGCCCGTCATAAACTCTTTCTCTTCCTCGACTACGACGGAACCCTGACCCCTATAGTTGAATCCCCTGAAAAGGCCGTTCTCCCGGAAGAGATACGCTCTCTTATTGTGAAGCTGAAGGAACGGTTTCCGGTTGCCATAATAAGCGGCAGAACACTTCAGGACGTCAGAGAGCGGGTCGGCATCGAGGGACTGGTTTACGCAGGTAATCACGGCGCAGAGATATGGGATGGGGAAAAGACGTTTATCAGCCCTGAGTTTTCAGTCAACAAGGATCAACTGAAGGATTTCTTAAACAGGTTGAGTGAGGCACTCTACCATATTCAGGGTGTTTTAATAGAGGATAAGGGTATCACTGCAAGCATACATTACAGGAAGGTAAGGATCAAATACCTGGGAGAGTTTCTGAATATATTCTGGAGTATAGCAAACGATTACAAGGATGTATTCAGGATTACTTCAGGCAAGAAGGTCTTTGAGATAAGACCGCTTAACGCTTGGAACAAGGGCGATGCAGTCAGGTGGATATGGGAGAATCTGGGAAAAGAGAGACTGCCGGTCTATATAGGTGACGACACCACGGATGAGGATGCCTTCAGGGTATTAAAGGGCAACGGTATCTCCGTCTGTATCGGCTGCAGTCCTGAGGCCGACTATTACCTGAAGAGCCAGAAAGATGTAAAGGAGTTTCTACAGTTTTTGCTGTCATGAAAAAAACTGTCATGAAAAAGACAAAAAAAATTTCAACAACGGCATATCCGTGGTATACAGACCATTATCTGTTCGTAGTTTTGGGGTATTCCGTATTACTGCTCCTCTTGCTGCCGCTGCTTGCCGGCTGTGTATCAAAAAAGGAGCCCTCAGGAGACGGGATGACCACGATTGTCTTCAAGCACGGCAAGATCGCAGGCGACCCCGCCCTCTTCAGGAAATTAATAGAGAGGTTTGAGGCCCGTAACCAGGATATAAAGGTAAAAGACGAGGCCCTTCCCGCATCCACAGACGAGCAGCATCAGTTCTACGTAATAAACCTTGAGGGCAAGAGCTCGGACTTTGATGTCCTGAGCATGGATGTCATCTGGGTGCCTGAGTTTGCAAGGACCGGCTGGCTGAGGGACCTGTCAACCCTTATCCCCAAAGACAAACGGGATGAGTTCTTCCCCGGGCCCATGCAGGCCGTTACCTACAAGGGCAGCATATATGCCATACCCTGGTATATTGATGCAGGCCTGCTCTACTACAGAAAGGACCTTCTTGATAAATACGGTTTTTCGCCACCGAAGACCTGGCAGGAACTCGTAAAGACCGCCCGCAGTATCATGGAGAAAGAGCCTCAGGTATACGGCTTCATATGGCAGGGCAAACAGTATGAAGGACTCGTCTGCAATGTCCTTGAATACTTCTGGAGCAACGGCGGAGATGTGCTGAAAAACGGCAGGGTGGTTATCAACAGCCCTGAAAATATAGAGGCATTACAGTTCATGGTAGATCTGATAAGGAAATACAAGGTCACTCCTCCGCTTGTAGTCACTGCAATCGAGGAGCCCACAAGACATATTTTCGGCAGTGGCAGGGCACTCTTTATGAGGAACTGGCCCTATGCCTGGAACATCTTTCAGAGGGAGGACTCCGCAGTCAGGGGAAAGATAGGGGTATCAAGGCTGCCGTCATTTCCCGGTAAATCCTCTGCATCAACCCTTGGCGGGTGGCAGCTCGGGATAAACAGGTATTCAAAAAACCCGAAGGCCGCAGAAAGGTTTGTTAAATTCCTCACATCCCCTGAGTCCCAAAAGACCCTTGCCCTCACAATCGGCTACAAACCTACAAGAAAATCACTGTACAGAGATGCGGACCTGATAGCACAGCAGCCCTTTATTGCAAGCCTTTACGATATATTTATGACGGCAAGGCCAAGACCCGTAACACCCTACTACATGCTTATCACCCAAGTGATGCAACCCGAATTCAGCGCTGCCCTCTCCGGCATAAAGACCCCTGAAGATGCATTAAAAACAGCCCAGATACAGATCGAGCGAATACTCGGAGCAGAATAATGCGCGATGAGGAAAGGGGAAGATGGTTCGTAATGCCTTCTCTTGTCCTGCTCTCCATTGTCACGATATATCCCCTGATATATGTACTGTACCTGAGTCTTCAGAGGAGACTGCTGATATTCGATGTCTCAAGGTTTATAGGTATTGATAATTATCTCTTTCTCCTCAAAGACGACAGGTTTTTTAATGCCTTTAAAAACACACTGTACTTTACAATAATGTCGGTTACACTGGAGCTGTTGCTCGGCCTTGCAATAGCCCTCCTCATCAACAGGTCCTTCAGGATGAAGGGTCTGATACGTGCAATTGTCCTCATCCCGTGGGCAATACCCACGGTTGTTTCTGCAAAGATGTGGGAGTGGATTTACAATACGGACTTCGGGATACTGAATTATCTCCTGGGTGTAAAGATAAACTGGCTCGGAAGTCCCTTCTGGGCCATTAATGCAGCGGTATTCATGGATGTATGGAAGACCACACCCTTTGTGGTAATCCTCCTTACCGCAGGACTTCAGGTCATACCAAAAGACCTCTACCAGGCCGCCAGGGTGGATGGAGCAGGAAGGTGGGACATTTTTACAAGGATAGTCCTGCCGCTCCTTAAGCCCGTAATTCTGGTGGTCCTTATATTCAGGACACTCGATGCCTTCAGGGTCTTTGATGCCATCTATGTACTGACAGGGGGCGGTCCGGCCAACACAACCGAGACCCTGTCGATATATGCATACAAGGTCCTCTTTCAGACGCTTCAGTTCGGCTATGGCTCCACCCTTGCCGTAGTAGTCTTTCTCTGCACAGGGGGGATCAGTATATTTTACATAAGGCTCCTCAGCAGGGGGGTCAAATTATGAGAAGAGCCCTCTTCTACCTCCTGATAATCCTTCTGGCCCTTTACTGCGCGGGCCCACTTCTGTGGCAGTTTATTACAAGTCTGAAGCCTGACACTGAACTGACAAAACTCCCCCCTATCCTGCCCACCTCCTCGACAATGGATAATTACATCTCCATCTTTAAGGGGAACCCCTTTTTAAGGATTATCCTCAACAGTGCAATCGTTGCAGCATCAACCACCACGCTCTCCCTGATCCTCGGCTCCCTCTGCGCATTCGGCCTTGCAAAACTCAGGATCGGTTATAAGGGCCTGATCCTCGGGTTTGTCCTTTCAGTCTCCATGTTTCCGCCGATAGCAACAGTGAGTCCACTCTATCTCATAATCCGGGCCCTCGGTCTCAGGGACACGCTCTTTGCATTGATAATCACCTATACCACGTTCTCCCTGCCCCTGGCTATCTGGGTGCTCACAAATTTCTTCAGGGAGATTCCTGACGAGATATACCTTGCTGCCCGGGTGGATGGATGCACACCGTTTCAGGTCTTCTACAAGATCATGCTGCCACTTGCAGCGCCCGGCATCTTTGCAACGGCAATACTCGTATTTATATTCTCATGGAACGAGTTTCTCTTTGCCCTCACATTCACATCCACTGTTGCGTCAAGGACAATACCGGTAGGGATTGCACTCTTCCCGGGGCTTCATGAAGTGCCGTGGGGCGACATTGCAGCCGCCTCGGTAGTTGTCACCATCCCCCTGATAATACTCGTATTTGCATTCCAGAAGAGGATTATCGAAGGACTCACAGCAGGCTCGATCAGGGGATAGGCCCGGAGCGGCATCACACGGGACGGTACAACCTCTATGACCTGAACTTCGGTCTCTTGCCGGCCTCAAGAACTTTTTTCCGCAGCCTCACGGATTGAGGGGTTATCTCCACTATCTCGTCTTCCTTGATGAATTCTATGGCCTGCTCAAGGCTCATCTGCCTTGGCGGGACCAGTTGCAGTGTATCATCAGCAGCAGCGGCACGCATATTTGTAAGCTTCTTTTCCTTTGTGATATTCACATCCATATCATTTTCCCTCGAATTTTCACCCACAACCATACCCTCGTAGACTTGGGTGTTTTCCTTGATAAAAAGGGTTCCTCTGGGCTGTATGTGAAACAGCGCATATGGGGTAGCCCTTCCCGACCTGTCGGCAACAAGTGCACCTGTCTTTCTTTTAGTTATGGGACCATGCCACGGTTCGTATCCGTCAAACAGATGGTTGGAGAGGCCTGTCCCCCTTGTGTCCGTCAGGAACTGGGATCTGAACCCGATCAAACCCCGGGAGGGAATCCTGAACTCAAGGACGGCCCGGCCATGTCCATTATTCTGCATCTTCAGCATCTTGCCCCTCCTTATCCCGATCTGCTGGGTCACCACACCGACAAACTCTTCAGGCACATCTATTACGAGCAGTTCCATCGGTTCATGCAGGACACCGTCAATATCTTTTGTTATGGTCTCAGGCATTGATACCGAGAGCTCATATCCCTCTCTCCTCATCATCTCTATAAGTATTGCAAGCTGCAGTTCTCCACGCCCCATCACCCTGAAGGAATCGGGATTCTCAAAATCCACCTTTATGGATACATTGTAAAGCAGTTCCTTTTCAAGGCGCTCCCTCAGTTTTCTTGACGTAACATACGTGCCTTCCTTGCCGGCAAAAGGAGAGGTATTTACGGAAAAGGCCATTGATATGGTCGGTTCATCCACCTTTATTCTCGGCAGAGGCTTTGGTCTCTCTATATCCGTAATCGTATCACCTATGGTAATCCCCTCTATCCCGGCAAGCGCGACTATATCGCCGGCAGTGGCCTTTTGTGTCTCCACCCGGTCGAGTCCATCAAAGGTGTAGATAGAGGTTATCCTCGTCTTTACCGCCTCGCCCCTGTTATCAATCATGGCTACATTATCTCCAACCCTGACAGTGCCTGAAAAAACCCTCCCAATGGCAAGCCTGCCAATATAATCGTTATAATCAATATTGGTTACAAGGAGCTGCAGGATACCTTCGCTGTCACCTTCCGGAGCAGGAATTGTCTCAAGAATAAGGTCAAAGAGCGGCTTCAGGTTTTCTGATTCATCATCCATGCTGAGCTTTGCAATCCCGTCCCTGGCAATTGCGTACACAACCGGAAAGTCCAGTTGATCTTCCGAGGCATCCAGGTCAATAAACATATCATATATCTCATTTAAAACTTCCTGAATCCTTGCGTCAGACCTGTCAATCTTGTTTACAACCAGGATCGGAATCAGTTTAAGTTCGAGCGCCTTTTTAAGAACAAACCTGGTCTGCGGCAGTGGTCCCTCTGATGCATCAACCAAAAGCAATACCCCATCCACCATCTTCAGGATTCTTTCAACCTCGCCACCAAAATCAGCATGTCCGGGCGTGTCAACGATATTTATGATTGTGCCGTTATAATCGACAGCAGTGTTTTTGGCCATAATGGTAATCCCCCGCTCCCTCTCAAGGTCAATGTTATCCATAACCCTTTCGCGGACCTTTTCGTTGGCTCGAAATACACCTGCCTGTCTTAGCATTCCGTCAACAAGGGTTGTCTTGCCATGATCAACATGTGCAATAATTGCAATATTTCTTAAATCTTCACGTTTCATAATCCTGTCCTTTATATCCATATCTTTAATCCTCTTCCTTTTATGTTAAATTTTTTCTTCTTCAAACCATTCCGAAAACATTCAATGCACTTTTAAAAAACTCAACTTTTCTATCTGTCATTCCGGCAGTCCTTAAGCCGGAATCTGTTCTTTGGTAATGCTTTCCGGATGCCCTTAACGCTTCCGGCGCATGACGACAAAAAGACATTTATGCACAAACCCTATACAGGCAGATATGCCCTTGGGTTCAGCTCAAGCCCGGCTATGTCTCCCTTCGTATAATGAAGATATCCTGCAGCGGCAATCATTGCAGCATTATCCGTGCAGAGTGCAACCGGGGGGACATAGAGCTCTACCCCTGTCCTTTCCGCCATCTCTTTCATCGCAGCCCTGAGCTGCCGGTTTGCAGCCACACCACCTGTCAGGGTTACGCTTTTTATGCCCTCCTTTTTAACAGCATCTTCCGCCTTTTTAACCAGCACATCCACTACAGCCGACTGAAAAGACGCACAGACATTCTGTATAAGAGACTCGTCTGAAGAATTATTCAGAGAAACCTTTTCTATATAATTCCTGACAGCCGTTTTGAGTCCACTGAAACTGAAGTCATAAGTCCCTGGAATAAGCGCCCTTGGGAATGGTATTGACTCCGGGTCCCCCTTCCCTGCAAGCTCATCTATTAACGGCCCCCCTGGATAACCGAGCCCGAGCAGCTTTGCAACCTTGTCATAGGCCTCACCGGCAGCGTCATCCCTCGTCCTGCCGAGCTCCCGGTAAGAGCCAAACCCATCCACCCTTATCAGGGAAGTATGTCCTCCGGAGACTATAAGACTGAGAAAGGGAAAGGCCGGTCGCTGCTCAAGGAGAAAGACGGAAAATATATGTCCTTCAAGGTGATTCACACCGATAAGGGGAAGCCCCTTTGCATATGCAACTGCCTTTGCAAAGGAACACCCGACAAGGAGAGAGCCTATCAATCCAGGGCCCTGGCAGACAGCAATGCCCGAGAGGGTCTCAAGCCTGACAGAGGCCATCTTCAGGGCCTCATCTACCACAGGCCATATCATTTCAATATGGCGCCTTGATGCAAGCTCAGGTACTATACCGCCGTACTTTTCATGTATCTCTGCCTGTGAAGAGACCAAGTTGGACAGAATACGACTGCCATCAACCACTACGGAAGCAGAAGTGTCGTCACAGGAAGTGTCTATGCCAAGAATATATGTCATCCAGTCATTATGTCTTAACCCCCTACTGCCTGATTATTACCGTTCCTGCAGGCGGAGTAAACAGGAATATTGAATCCTCCAGAACTCTATTAATCTTTACATCCATAAGTATAATCTCTGTTTTGTTGCCATATCGGTCAAGAAATCTTATCTTCTCCAGTGGAAATTCGTTCTCTGAAAGTACTAATTCTACGGATTCAACAACCGTTTTTTTCCCCTTTGGGGTCATAAAAATATGTCCCGTCCTGCTTTTCAGATCGAAATTATTCTCCAGTTCATCAAGGTCCAGCAGTATTTTCAAGGGAGAACTGCTCAAGCCATAACCACCCATTGCTGAGACAAATGCCTGGGATTCGGAAGGCTGTGCAATAATCATCTCCTTACCTGTTAAATAAACCTCATCCGTACTTCCTTTCGTATACTTCCATCTCATCCTGTCAGGGATTTTCAGATAAAACATCCCCTCAAAAATCTCTTCTTTTTCAAGGTCCTTTATATATGTAACCTGTCTGAATCTGCCCTCAAGTGTCCGGAGATCTTTATAAACAGCCTTCAGCTTTGTTAACGGCACCCCGTCTGCAGATATCGCAGGGAAAGGCAAAATCAAGGAGACGGCCATAAAAAATGTAATGTACCTGACAGTATGCAGACAATGCCTCATTATCCCTTCCGTCCTCATAATAACTCCAATGTAACGAAAAAACTACGGGAAGACGAGAAAGGTTGACAGGATTGAGTCTGAACGATTTTCAGAATTACATAAGACTCATCCGGATGATGAGGCGTAATACTGTCCTCGGAGCCGGGCTGGACGCCCGTCGAGAATGAGTGAAGACTCAATCATGTCAACCTTACAACCGCTCCATTTTGTTTTTCGCTAACAACTTCCCGGGTTTCATTAATAAATGGTATATATGTATAATATCTGAAATGCTGCAAAAATAAAAAGTGAGGGGTTTTTAAATAAACTCGTGAAGGCACTGATCTTGAGTGGGGGCAAGGGAACAAGACTCCGTCCACTTACACATACCATGGCAAAACAACTGGTACCCGTAGCCGGCAAACCAATACTGGGTTACGTCCTTGAGCATATAGCAGCTGCAGGGATAAAGAGTATCGGCGTGATTATATCTCCTGAGACCGGGGAAGAGGTAAAAGGTTACATCGGCACCGGCAGAAAATGGGGAGTTAAGATCACATACATCCCGCAGACTGCTCCCCTCGGCCTTGCCCATGCAGTAAAGACAGCAGAGGATTATCTTGGCAGGGAGAGCTTTGTAATGTATCTTGGCGATAATCTCCTGAGTTACGGGGTAGCCGATGCAGTAAAGAGGTTCAGGAAGGAACAGGCAGATGCCCTTATCTTCCTTAAGGAAGTGGAGAACCCCAAACAATTCGGAGTAGCTGAACTCAGTGCTGACGGAGGCATAAAGAGGCTGATAGAGAAACCATCAAACCCTCCTTCCAACCTTGCCCTTGTCGGCGTATATATATTTACTGAAAAGATACATGAGGCCATAGCCGGAACCAGACCATCCGACAGGGGAGAGCTTGAGATAACTGATGCCATTCAGGAACTTATACGTATGGGCTGTCCCGTCAAAAGCGAGATACTCGACGGCTGGTGGCTCGATACCGGTAAGAAGGACGACTTGCTCCAGGCAAACTCCATAGTCCTTGATGAATACATAAAGCGCTCCTTAAGGGGTAAAGTTGACACCAAGTCCCAGATAGCCGGCAGGGTTGATATCGCTGAAGGCACTGTCGTAAAAAACTCCAGAATCAGGGGACCCGTACGGATAGGAAAGAAGAGCATAATCGAAAACTCCTTTATCGGGCCATTTTCAAGCATTGGTGACAGGGTAAGGATATACAATTCCGTCATAGAACATTCCGTTATCCTTAACGATTCAATTTTAGAGGGAATCGAAAGGCTTGAGGACAGCCTTATCGGAAGGGGCACCAGGGTTTTACACAGCAACCAAAGGCACAAGGCACTGAGATTAATGGTTGGTGACGACTCGACGATAGAGATATAGCCATGAAATTCGAGGAAGGCTCAATAAAGGATATAATAATAAAACCCCTTAACGTCTTTACCGATCAGAGGGGATGGCTCACTGAATTATTCAGGGATGACGAGCTGCCAAAAGGGTTTCAACCTGCCATGGGTTACGTATCTGTCACACATGCAGGCGTGACAAGGGGCCCGCATGAACATATCGAACAAACAGACTACTTCTGCTTCCTTGGCCAATTCTCCCTCTACCTCTGGGATAACAGAAAAGACTCTACAACATATTTGAGGAAAATGATAATCGAGGAGACCCGGAACAGGGTGATTATCGTTCCACCGGGTGTGGTACACGCTTACAGGAATACAGCAGATGAAGACGGTCTTGTCCTTAACTTCCCTGACAAGCTTTATGCAGGCCGGGAAAAGAAGGAGAAGGTTGACGAGATAAGATTTGAAAATGATCCCAAAAGTCCTTTTCAGGTATGGAGTGTGAAATGAAGATCTTTGTGACAGGCGGATGCGGATTTATCGGCTCCAACTTCATCAGATATATTTTAAAAAAATACCCGGACTATGAAGTGGTGAATCTTGACGCCCTCACCTATGCAGGAAACAGGGAAAACCTGAGGGATATTGAAGCAGACCAGAGGTATCAATTCATCCATGGAAGGATAGAAGATACCAAAACTGTTTCAGGTGCACTGAAAGGCGCTGACCTTGTCGTTAATTTTGCAGCAGAAAGCCATGTGGACCGTTCCATCATAGACACCCAGCCCTTCCTCATGACCAATATCGTCGGCCTTCAGGCACTTATTGACAGTGTCAGAAGAGCAGGCATACAGAAATTCATCCACCTCTCCACTGACGAGGTATACGGCAGTCTGGAAACAGATGACGGCATCTTTACCGAGGAGACCCCCCTTGCCCCAAACTCCCCCTATTCTGCTTCAAAAGCTGCCGGCGACCTCCTTATACGTGCCTGCGTCAAGACTTACGGATTTCCCGCCATCATAGTCAGGCCATCAAATAATTACGGTCCCTTTCAGTACCCGGAAAAACTGATTCCACTCATGGTAACCAACCTGATGGATAAAAGACCGGTACCTGTGTATGGAAAAGGTGAAAACATCAGGGACTGGCTCTATGTTGAGGATACATGTACGGCCATAGACACGATTATGCACAGGGGAAAGGCCGGAGAGGTATATAATGTAGGCGGCGGAAGCGAGAAAAGGAATATTGAAGTGGTAAAAAAGGTGCTCTCCCTCATGGAGATGGGGCAGGAATATATAGAATTTGTTTCTGACAGGCCGGGGCATGATTACCGTTATGCCATTGACTACTCAAAACTCAGGAATGAACTCGGATGGACCCCTGAGGTTGATTTTGATATTGGCATTGAAAGGACCATCCTGTGGTATATGGAGAACCAGTGGTGGTGGAGACCGCTTAAAGAGAGGCTTTCAGATGAAAGCAAGGGATTCTGGAGTGGTCAGGGATGAGGGTCCTTGTCACCGGTGCAAACGGGATGCTTGGAAGAGACCTCATGGCCGTGCTTGAAAAAAGACACGAGGTCATATCCCTTGACCTTGAAGGACTTGATATAACAGACAGGGAGGGGACACATCACACCATCTTCTCCATCAGACCGGATATCGTGGTAAACTGTGCAGCCTACACAAACGTGGATATGGCAGAGGATGAAAAGGAGACGGCCTTCAGGGTCAACGGCCTTGGGGTACAGAATCTCGCCATTACCTGTAATGAACTGAAGATCAGGCTCTGTCATATAAGCACGGACTATGTTTTTGACGGCACAAGCACAAGACCATATACCCCCCTTGACAACACATCAGCCGTAAATGCCTACGGTGAGACCAAGCTTGCCGGAGAACGGTACATCCAGTGGCTGATGCCCGAGTTCTATATAATCAGGACAAGCTGGCTCTACGGCCAACACGGCAATAATTTTATCAGGACAATTCTGCGGCTATCCGGCGAAAGAGACGAGATAAAAGTGGTTTCCGACCAGAAAGGCTCACCTACCTGGACCGTAACCCTCTCGGAAGGCATCTTGAAGGTTATTGAATCAGAAGTCTTTGGAATACATCATATAACCGACAGGACAGCAGGGGGTATCAACTGGTATGAACTTGCCGCTGAGATTATAAGGCTTTCAGGTGCTTCCGTAAAAGTTATTCCCATATCAACAGATGAATATCCAACCCGCGCAAAACGTCCGTCATATTCAGTCCTTGATACGTTTCACACAGAAGTCTCCACAGGCTTCAGCCCCCCGGACTGGAAGACGTCACTCGAAAAATTCATTCACATCCTTAAAAACCAGTCAGATGTTTCCTCTTCCTGATAAACCAGATACTCAAACCCCTCAGGGTCCTGCAGCCTGAAGTACCGCCGCCTCTTTCCTGTATTAAAATCCTCTGTTACCCACTTCTCCATAACCTCTACTTCTATGACCCTGTCATCAACATGGAGTGTAAGAGGCCTTTCGTCCACCTTGCCGCCTGAATATGCAGAGACCCTGATTTTCCTGTCCATATAACTATTGTACCCTTTCAACCCCTAAAATGAGTTAGAGCAACCTGACGGCCGTTTCATCCCTCTTTTTCGCTAATCCCCTGTATTGACAAAGCGTTAGGCTTATGTTATTTTAAAATTTAAATACAGGAAGAACAACACTGGGAGGAAACACTTAAAATGAACACTGTTAAGACATTTATGCTGCTGACCATAATGACACTCTTCTTTGTCTGGATCGGCGGCTTTTTAGGTGGCAGAACAGGAATGACCTTTGCCATCATCTTCGCTGCAGGGATGAACTTTTTTGCATACTGGTTCAGCGACAAGGTTATCCTCAAGATGTACAAGGCACATGAAGTTAGCGAGGCAGAGGCCCCTGAGCTTTACTCCATTGTCAGGAGACTCACGCAGAAGGCGGGAATGCCCATGCCAAAGGTCTATATTATCGATGCAGATCAGCCGAATGCCTTTGCAACAGGGAGGAACCCTAAACACGCGGCCGTGGCTGTAACAAACAGTATCATGAGACTCCTGAGTCGTGAGGAACTGGAAGGTGTGATCGGGCATGAGCTCGCTCATATCAAACACAGGGATATACTCGTCAGCAGTGTTGCTGCAACCATTGCAGGAGCCATAAGCTATCTTGCCCAGATGGCACAGTGGGCTTTCATCTTCGGTGGTTTCGGGCGTGGCAGTGACGAAAGGGGCGGAAATCCATTTGTTGCACTGATAATGATGATCGTAGCCCCAATTGCTGCAATGATAGTGCAGATGGCAATATCGAGGTCAAGAGAATTTGCCGCTGATACCGGTGGTGCAAAAATAACAGGCAATCCGAGGTATCTCGCAAGTGCGCTGAGAAAACTTCATATGGCATCAGAGCTGATTCCGATGAATGCAACCCCGGCCACCTCACACCTTTTTATTGTAAATCCACTCTCTGGAAAGAAGGTTGCAAAACTGTTCAGCACCCATCCCCCGGTTGAAGAGAGGATTGCACGCCTTGAGGCCATGAGTCTGTAAACATCTTTTTGTCATACCCCGAATGCATTCGGGGTATCCTGAAAGCATTTAAAAGATGAGATTCCGGCTTAAGAATTGCCGGAAAGACAAACTAAAGAGGAGATGACCCAGATTGACTACAGTTTCTGATACCGGATTTTTCAAGACAGGCTTTGGCTGAGGAGAGGCCATAAACCTGGTCCAGGTTGTCCGGCTGACGGAACTGTGATCCCTGCTGCTCACTCTCTTTAAACCTTCACGCTGATTCTGTATTTTTTCACATCTGTCTTTACCCCCATCACAGATATTGCTGCAACAATCCAGCAGCCGGGAAAAACCCTGTCTTAATCTTTGTCTGTCCATAAACTCACTTATTCCGTCATTCCCGCAAACAGGCGGTGTCACACTTGTCACCGCTATGGATTCAGGGCATGCCCTGATACTTGTTTATTGTCATCCTGAACTTGTTTCAGGATCTGTTTGAAACGTAACATTTTGAGGGGTATGGAACTGGCTGTTCCATCTGGTCTGCAAAACCAGGATCAGGGCTAAAGAAAATGCCCTGGTGGGTTCGATTCCCACTACCCCTCTCCATATATTAAACCGGCAAATAAATACAGAATTTTTAGCTGGTTAAAAGTTTGTTGCACAAACAGAAAAAAAACGATATATGTCATTCTGAATTTATTTCAGAATCTCTAAGAATCGATGACTTATGAGACGCAGTCTGTTCGCCTTGCCAAGCCTGAAACAATACTGAAACAAGTTCAGCACATGGTTCAGAGCCTGCCCTGAAT
>JAYWMQ010000045.1 GCA_035873375.1 Nitrospirota bacterium
ACTCGCTCAGCATAAGGGAGGGGTTTTCCATGTTGCAGCCGGTATATATCTTATGCTCAGTGGTGAGCAGTGCTGCCCCGACCCGGAACCCGGAGTATGGTGCAATCGCATTCTTCATGGCCTTTGCGGCCTCACGGTAAAGCCGCTCCATATACCTGTTTGTTTCCATCTTTTTTCAGTAACGGAGAATTTCGAGCAGGTTGATATAATCCTGTTCCTCATCCATATCAACAGCCTTCAGTTTCTGTCTGATCAGCTCTTTTTCCGCCTTCTCCCTGTCTCCTTTAAAAACGGAATCAAGTTTGATGGCCTCGGTAAGTGCCTCAGAGGCATCACCATATCTGGCCAGGGCATTGTAGCAGAGTGCCAATCCATAATAAGGGGCATTATAGCCCGGTGCCCGATTGATGGCTTTTTTGTACGCGCGTATCGATTTGTCAAACTCACCTTTCCTGTAATAAACTTTCCCAAGATTGGTAAAGGCCGTTTCCGGCGTAGGATACTGCAGGTTATCCAGGGCCTTCCGAAATGCCTCGATAGCCTTGTCCCATTGCCTTGTCCTCATATAAACCACACCGAGGTTATTATATGCCTCTGAATATTGCGGATCTATACTGATTGCCGTCTTAAAAGCCTCTTCAGCTTTTTTCGTATTGCCGAAATAACGGTATACGATACCAAGGGCATTATGTACCCTTTTATTCCCGGGCTTAAGTTCTACGCTCTTCTGTAGCTCTACAAAGGCTGCCTGCATCTGGCCTCTTTCCAGGTGAGATATGGCGAGTTTAAAATGAGCCTTTGCCTCATTCTGTCTCGCCTGCCTTGATGGCGTTGCACAGGAGATGAGGAAGAAGAGGGTAACAGGTATGATTACAATCCAGGTTTTCATGATAGTTTTAAGGTTAACAGGTCCCGGTCCTTTTTTTCTCGGCTATAAGGTTAAGCAGTGCATCAAAGGATTCGGTAAAGAGCCTTACTCCTTCATCCTCAAGCTCCCCTGTAACCCGGTCAATGCTGACACCCAGATCCTCTATTGACCGGATGCTTGCCAGGGCAGCCTCGATGTCCGCGTCAATAGTCCGGTCAACATTACCATGGTCCTTAAAAGCCCTCCAGGTGGCATCGGGCATTGTATTGACCGTGCCTGGACCTATAAGTTCTTCAATATACAGGACATCACGGTATGCCGGATTCTTTGTGCTTGTGCTGCCCCAGAGCAATCTCTGAATCTTTGCCCCTTTTTCCATCAGAACAAAAAATCTCTGTGAAGAGAATGCATCTTTAAAGAGCTGATAGGCTATCTTTGCGTTTGCAACGGCTGCCTTGCCCATAAGGGATTTTATCCTCGCTTTTTCGTCATCATCCCCTGCCATCTTCATTTTTTCCTCAAGGAGTTTATCTGCAAGGGTATCCACCCTGCTCACAAAGAAGCTTGCAACAGAGGCAACCCTGTCAACAGGCTTGCCTTCCGAGACCCTTCTCTCGAGCCCTTTCATATAGGCGTCTATCACCTCTTTATACCGTTTTACAGAGAAGAGGAGTGTGACATTGATGTTGTAACCGCGGCAGAGGAGTTCTTCAACAGCTGGAAGGCCTTCTTTTGTGGCCGGAACCTTTACCATAAGGTTCGGCTTTCCTATCCCCTCAAAGAGTTCCGATGCCTCCCTGACAGCCCCTTCAGTATCATATGCAAGATGAGGGTCAACTTCAATGCTCACATATCCGTCCAATCCGTTGCTTTCCTCATAAACAGGCATAAGCAGTTCGCAGGCCTCAACGATATCCTGTATTGCAAGGGCATAAAACAGGTCTTTTTCAGAGGTCTCCTTGCCGAGCAGCTGATGGAGCTGTTCATCATAGTCATTGCCGGACTGGATGGATTTATGAAATATTGTGGGGTTTGAAGTTACACCCCTGAGCCCTTCTTCCTCTATCATCCGCTTCAATTCCCCTGATTTCAGAATTCCCCTGCTGATATTGTCATACCAGAAGCTCTGGCCGTATTTCTGAAGCGTTATAAGCGGACTGCTGTTCATTTTTGTCCTCCCCTTAAAGAAGCTGATGGCATCATCTGATGCAGAGAGCAATGCATTAAATTAGCATTTATCATTTTTCGGAGTCAATATGGAGGGGAAAGAGGGTGATATTTGTAATTCTAATTCGTTTTGTTTATTATTAATATTGTGAAGATAGTGAGGAGGCTTTATGACTGGGTTTTGCACTGGGCAGAGACACCCTATGGTGTTCCAGCCCTTTTTCTGCTCGCCGTAGCCGAATCATCCTTTTTCCCTGTCCCCCCTGATGTGCTCCTTATTGCCCTGAGCCTTTCATTGCGCAAAAGGGCCTTTTACTATGCAGCGGTCTGCACGGTCGGTTCTGTTATCGGAGGTGCCCTGGGTTTTTTTATAGGGATGAAATTCTGGTCCGTTGGTCAGGGCATCCTCTTTCATTATGTGAGTAAGGAGACATTCGATATGGTCAGGACCTATTTCCGGGACTATGAGGCATGGGCGATTGCGATAGCCGGGTTTACGCCGATCCCGTACAAGGTGTTTACCATCTCTGCAGGTTTCTTTCAGGTGGATTTTTCGGTCTTTATGGTGGTCTCATTCCTGAGCAGGGGTGCAAGGTTCTTTCTTGTCGGCGGATTAATCTATCTTTTCGGCAAACATATCAGAAATTTTATTGACAAATATTTTAACCTGCTTACATACGGATTTACCGCTATCCTGGTTGGTGGATTCATTGTTTTAAGGTTCATAAAATGATGACTTCAATCATGTCTTATATAAAGAACTTACCCAATACTTTTATCCCCATCTTTGTAGCTGTTGACATATTTGCTCTGTTGCCCCTCTTTATGGCATATACAGCCGGGCTGCCACAGAAGAAAACAGAGAGGGTTATTAATCTTTCTCTCCTCACCGCTTTCCTGGTAAGTATGGGGTTTGTGGCAGTCGGCGAGGTGATATTCAGACTACTGGGCATTACAGTGGATGATTTCAAGATAGCAGGGGGGCTTCTCCTGTTGGTGATAGCAATTCTTGAAGTAGTCAGGAGCGATTATAAAAGAAAAAGGGTTGTTGATGAAGGGGTAGGGGTGGTTCCCATTGGAGTGCCCCTTATAGTCGGCCCTGCGGTGCTTACCACATTACTTGTACTGATTGAACATTACGGTGTCGGCCTGACCGTGACAGCCCTGTTGCTGAACCTCATTATCGTATGGCTTTTTTTCCGTAATTCAATAATTATAACGCGCTATCTTGGAAAGAACGGCATGATGGCCCTCTCCAAGCTGATGGCCATACTCCTTGCCTCCATAGCGGTTATGATGATCAGGATTGGCATTGAAAACACAATAAGGATGCGTTGATTCAGGAGGATTTTATGTTGGTCGGACTGATATCTGATACCCATGATAATGTAGACAGGATAGAGCAGGCTGTATCTGTCTTTAATGAAAGAGGGGTTGCCCTTGTTGTTCATGCAGGGGATTTCACATCCCCCTTTTCCTTAAAACCCTTTGAAAGGCTGAAGGCGGACTTTGTCGGTATCTATGGAAATAACGACGGAGACAGGCTCCTGCTCAGGGACCGTTCAAGGGGCAGGATCCACCGTCAGCCTCATAAGTTCACGTTCTCGGAGAAAAGGATAGTGGTGATGCATGAGCCTGACCTTGTTGATGACCTTGCTGCAAGTGGACATTTTGACCTGATAGTTTATGGTCATACACACCGTGCAGAGATTGAAAAGATTAACAATACACTGATGGTAAACCCGGGAGAGGCAGGTCACTGGCTCTATGGCAATGCAACAATTGCAGTAGTTGATATAAATAAAATGGAAGGTGAGATTATATCTCTTTAGCAGATGTCAGCATGTCACCCCGACAATCCTCCTGAGCCCTGCCCGTATGGCTGCCTCGATTGCAGCCCTGTACTCCTCTGATGTTACTCTCCTGTTCAGGGGAGGGTGATCAAATGCCTTATAGCAGGGGTAGTACTGGTCCATAATATTTGTGTAGGTGTTGGGTGATATCACCTCGGCTATAAATCTAACAACCTCTTCGGTACCGGCAATTCCTTCAGGCATAACCAGGTGCCTTATCAGCAGGCCGTGCTCTGCAATCCCTTCCTTGTTGATTACAAGGTCACCACCTGTCTGTGCATCTCCCTTATTGCCTCTTTGGCAACCTGCGGGTAGTCCGGGGCAGCGGAATATCTCCTGGCCATTTCAGGGTCTGAATACTTGAAGTCAGGCATATAGATATCAACTATCCCGTCAAGGATTCCGAGGGTCTCAACAGATTCATAACCCCCGGTATTATAGACAATCGGGATACATAGCCCCCCTTCCATTGCCATCCTTAATGCCTTCAGTATCATGGGGACCTGATGTGTTGGAGTGACAAGATTGATATTATGACAACCCCGGGACTGCAGGTCTGTCATAATGGATGAAAGCCTTTCAAAACTTACCTCAGTGCCCTCACCAAGATGGCTTATGGAATAGTTCTGACAGAAGAGACATCCGAGGTTGCAGTTGGTAAAGAATATCGTTCCTGAGCCTTCCCTGCCCACAAGGGGCCTCTCTTCACCAAAGTGAGGCCCCCAGCTTGAGACAACGGGTTTGTCCCCTGTACGGCAAAAACCATATTCTCCTTCCTTACGGTTCACACCGCAACTTCTCGGACAGAGTCTGCAGGAAGTGAGTATATCATCGGCCCGGGCTATCCTCTTGTCAATCTCCTCAACGGTAAGCTTCAGATAGGCAGGGATGAAATCATCTTGTGAGTTTCTGGGCAATCTCTTTGGCATTCCAGGCAATACGCTTTATTGAATCAAGCATGACAATGTAAAGACCTGATGACTTCGGAAGACAGAGTCCCTCGATTAACCGTTCCTCATGGAGTGTGGCAAATTGATTGGCTGTCCTCTCGATTTCCAGCTCTGATTTCTTTATATAATTTGCAATAAATGTATTTCTGGCAAGTATCAGGTCGCTTGTGGTATTTAATATTTCCCTGGTCCTCTGAAAGAGAAACCCGAGCTCCGAGATTGCCTTGTCGCTGAAGAGTATGCTCTCCCGCACCTTTGTCCTTATGGAACGGGCTATGTGCTCAAAATTGCCGGCCATCCTCGCCAGGTGGGAGGGAATGGGAGAGAAGAGACGCGCAGTATCATCTGACTTTGAGGCTGTAATCAACTCATCAGTCAGTTCTTTTTCAGTCTCCTGCACCCCTCTGATGATAGCTTCGGCTTCATCGAGAAAGGTATCCCTGTTATAGATGAATGCATTATACAGGAGAGATATGGCCTCCTCAAGTCCCTGACTCATCCCGTGAATTCCGGATATGGCCTCTCTTGTCTCAACCTCTTTCATACCCCCCCTCCTTTCAGGACAACATGGTTTATAAAACAAGATAAACTCCTGATGAAATTATACCACAAAACACACTGTATCAGACCTTTTAAGGCTGATTCTATTTTGCCATCTTCACGGTTATCTTCAGTGCCCTCGCACTTGAGGATCGTATCATGTACCTGTCGTCCATCCTGTATCCAACCACCCAGATAATATCCTCTCCTGAAAGAAGCAATGGAACAGAATCTCTCACATCTCTCGGCACCTTCTCATCGACAAAATAGTCCTGCAGCTTTTTTCTTTTTCCAAACCCGGAGGGATAAAAAAAGTCTCCTGCCTGCCTTGAACGCACCTTTAGCGGAAAACGGAGCATGTCAAAGTCAAAAACAGCCTCTTTTTTTCCATCCCCTGTACTGGTTGAGTCATTACTGACACTCGATATCAGAACAAGACCGGCCTCCTTCAATACTGTTTCTCCCGGAACCTCTAATACATGCTCACCCAGTTTTTGAGGTGCTGCCGAGGTAATGATCAACGTGGAGTAATCCTTTATAACGCGGATTCCCCCCGGCAGGTAAATCCTTGAACCACTTGAGCCTGTCCTTATAAGGGATATAATCTCTTCAATGTGTTCAAGGCCTATCCCCCGCAACCCCCTTGTTTCTTCAATAGCCCTGATGAGAGCCCTCCTGAGGATAACCTTCTCCATATTCTCAAGGGGCGAAATGAACAATTCTATTTTATCGCCTGTTTTACGGCTTATAAGCCTCATAAGGGACTTTGTTACTGCGATCTCCATATACTCATTCTCCTCGCGGAGGATGTTGGCTGTCCTGCAGAGGGTCCCGGTTAGATTCGGGTTATACTTTTTAAGGAGCGGAATGACTTCATGCCTCAATCTGTTGCGTAGATAATCCTGCTTCAGATTCGATGTGTCAATAACAAACCCAATGCCCTTCTCATCCAAATACTTCTCGATCTCTTTTCGTTCCACCATGATCAAAGGTCTTATGATCGGTCCCCTGACAGGCGGTATACCGGAGAGACCCTTTGGCCCGGACCCTCGTAAAAGCCGCATGACAAGGGTTTCAGCCTGGTCATCGGCATTATGTCCTGTTGCAATCCTGTCGGCCTCTATCTGAAAGGCATGTTCCTCAAATGCGAGGTATCTGAGATGTCTCGCAGCCTCCTGTATGCTGAGGTTCTCCTTATCCGAAAATTCCCTCACATCCACTTTTTTAACACTGAAGGGGACTTTCAGCCTTTCTGTCAGTTCAGTGCAGAAGTCAATCTCATATGGGGTTTCTTCAGGCCTCAGACCATGGTCAACATAAATGGCATCAAGGGAGAGTCTCCACTCTTCCCTCAGTTCACTCAGTATGTGCAGGAGGGAGACCGAATCAGGCCCGCCTGAGAGACCGACAAGTACCCGTTCTCCGCCTTTCAGCATGGAGTGTTTTTTGATTGTCGTGTTTACTTTTTTCAGTATATCCAATCCTCCAACCTCTCCAATCCTCCAATCTTATTCCGGAGGACATGCCTAAAATTTAATATACTCCTTCACGGCCCTTCCCATTTTATCAAACTTTACCCTTGCAATGAAATGTTCTCCGGGGAGGAATGAATATGAGAGTTCACGCCAGGTTACAATGGTCTCGTCCCCTTTCCTTTTTATCTCGGGCAGCGGGAATCTCGAGAAGTAGAGGAAGTTTTTTACAACCCGCAACTGCTTTGATTCCTTTATCTCGGGTGCCTCCTCTGAATAAATGAACTTATCATCAACGCTGACCCTCCTTGTAAACAGATCAACAGTCCCAACTTTATATACGCCTCCTGAATCAGTGATAAACCACCATCTCAAAAAGTCGTTTGGCAGCGGAAAGAGGTGGTAGTTATACTCGTCCATGCGTGTTCTGAGAAAATCCTCGGCAAGTCCCTTGAGATAGAACCTGCCGGTCAGATAGAGGGACATTACGACCATCGTTGCCACAGCTATCAGCCGTCTCATGTTCTCTTTCTTCATGGTCAGTATAACACCCAGCAGGAGTGTCCCTGTAATATAGGGGTCAATGACAAAGAGGAGGTCTATGGAGTATTTTGACCAGTCGAGGGGAGAGAAGACTCTTACAGGATAGCGGTTAAAGAGGTCCAGGATGATATGACTGACATAACCTGCAAATGATATCACCGAGAAGAAAATAAATCCCTTTCTGAAGACTCCGTGCATCAGAAATCCCATGAGCAGGGAAAAGAGTATAAGAGCCCCTATGCCATGAGTAACCCCCCGGTGATACCTCAGGAAGACATCCGCTCCCCACAGGTATGTTATATAATCAAGGTCCGGGGCATTGGCTGCAAATATAAGCGTTGCAAGAGCTGCCTTCCTTTTTGGAAAGCACCTGGACAGTAGCGTACCTGTGAGGATATGAGTTGCAGGATCCATATTTACAGATAGTTTAATTCAGCAGGTGTAAAACTTGCAAACTTCTTTATTGAGACTATATAATTAATACCACAATAACACTAATTTCAGATGGGGGGCTAATTGGAACTCTTCAGGCTTGGCATCTCTGAAGCACTGGATTTATTAGATAAGGGAGAAATATCTTCAAGGGATTTGCTCGACTCTGTATTCAGCAGGATTGAAGCCGTTGATAACAGGGTAAGGGCTTTCCTCTCTTTAACGAGGGACAGGGCATATGACCGGATGGAAGACCTGAAGGGATCTGAAAAAAGAGGCCTGCTTTCCGGTATTCCACTCGCTATAAAAGACAATATCTGCATAAAAGGGATTCAGACAACCTGTTCTTCAAAGATACTGGAGGGTTTTATTCCTCCCTATGAGAGTTCTGTGACCGAAAGGCTCCTCCAGAGCGGCTACATCCTCCTTGGCAAGACAAACCTTGACGAGTTTGCCATGGGCTCTTCCACTGAAAACTCAGGATATTTTGTAACACACAATCCCTGGGACCTGGAGCGGGTTCCTGGAGGGTCAAGCGGGGGGTCTGCTGCTGCTGTGGCGGCAGATGTGTGCCTGGGTGCCATTGGCTCTGATACCGGTGGCTCCATAAGGCAGCCCGCTGCCTTCTGTGGTGTGGTAGGGTTCAAGCCTACATATGGAAGGGTATCGCGCTACGGCCTTGTTGCCTTTGCATCGTCACTTGATCAGATCGGACCCATAACAAAAAACGTAAAGGACGCAGCCCTCCTTCTAAACGTCATCTCAGGCCATGACCCGAGGGACAGCACATCCGTACCTGTTGAGGTACCTGACTTTACAGCAGGACTTGGCCGTGAGATCAGGGGACTGAAGATCGGGGTGCCGAAGGAATATTTTATAGAAGGGCTTGACCCCGAAGTGGAGCAGTGTGTCAAGGACGCCATAGGAGTGCTTGAGCGGCTCGGGGCAGAGATTGTTGAGGTATCACTGCCACACACCGGGTATGCAGTTGCTGCTTATTATATCCTCGCCACATCTGAGGCAAGCTCAAATCTTGCCCGTTTTGACGGTGTGAAATATGGATTCAGGGCTGATGGTAAAGACCTGATTGATATGTATATGGAGACAAGGGCTCAGGGTTTCGGCCCTGAAGTGAAACGGAGGATAATGCTCGGCACTTACGCCCTCTCAGCCGGGTACTACGATGCCTATTACAAAAAAGCCCAGCAGGTGAGGACACTTATAAAGAGGGACTTTGAAGAGGCGTTTAAAGAGGTTGATGTCATAGTCACGCCTACAAGTCCCACTGCTGCTTTCAAAATTGGCGACAAGGTCTCGGACCCATTACAGATGTACCTCAGTGATATCTTTACCATATCCATTAATCTTGCAGGTGTTCCTGCAATATCCATCCCCTGCGGATATACACCTGAAGGCCTTCCCGTCGGGCTTCAGGTTATCGGGAAACATTTTGATGAGGAGACTGTCTTGAGGGTTTCATATGCCTATGAGCAGTCAACAGACTGGCATAAGAAGAGGCCGGGACTGTAATGGAAAAGATGGAACAGGAAAGATTGGAAGAAGCGCTGGAACTCCTGTGGGTTCTTGAAGAAGAGGAAAAGGGTGGGCTCAAACGTCTCAAGGGTTGTTCTGATGATGAAGGGATAGATGAGACCATTGCTGAACTGCAGAAGAGGGGCCTCATCACCGTTGACGGGGAAAACGTGGAATTCACTCCCGAAGGCAGAGAGATTGCCAGGGGCGTGGTGCGGAGACACAGGCTTGCCGAGAGGCTTTTTGCGGATGTCTTTGAGATGAAAGAGGAATATATTCATGAGGATGCCTGCAGGATGGAACATATTCTTAGCAAGGAACTGACTGACAGCGTCTGTACCTTTCTTGGCCACCCCCCCACTTGTCCTCACGACAAGCCCATTCCAAGAGGGGAATGTTGCAAGAAATACAGGGTAGATGTGGAACCACTGGTTATGAGGCTTGCTGATTTTGAAGTGGGTCAAAGGGGCAGGATTGTCTATATCGTTCCTTCAGATCCTTCACGTCTTAACCGGTTGAATTCCATAGGCATAAATGCCGGTTCCAAATTAAAGCTCCTTCAGAAATGGCCGTCAGTGGTGGTTCAAGTTGATGAAACCACTGTTGCAATTGATATAGATATTGCTAAGGAGATATTTGTAAAGAAGATAACCTGACCGGCAATATTACCTTGAAGGTTGTCCCTTTATCCACCCTCTTTTTAACCTCTATTTTCCCTTCGTGTTTCTTGATTATCCTGTAACTTATGGGAAGCCCCAGTCCTGTCCCCCTGTCCTTTTTGGTTGTAAAAAAGGGTTCGAATATCTTCTGGGCTACGTTGTCGGGAATGCCTGTGCCTGTGTCAGAGACCTCGATCATTACTGAAGTATCCATCTTTGCTGTACTGATGCTGAGAGTGCCGCCATTCGGCATTGACTGTACGGCGTTGTTGATCAGGTTGAGGAATACCTGCTTGAGCTGATTTGCATCTGCACTTATCTGGGGTATTTGCGAAAAGTCCTCGATTATATTTATTTCGGAATCCTTGAGGTTGAGAGAGATAAGGTCGATTACCTCTTTAAGTAGCCTGTTTATATCAACCTTGCTGATTTTGAGAGGCCATTTTTTTGAGAATTCCAGTAACTGCTGGACAATATCTCTTGCCCTGAGAGATTCGGATTCGATAATCTCAAGATCCCGCATGATGCTCTCAATATCCTCTTCCTCCCTCATGAGTTCCGCATATCCGAGTACGCTTGTCAGGGGATTATTGATTTCATGGGCAATATTGGCGGCAAGTTCGCCGATAGCAGCAAGTTTGGCCGCCTGTACAAGCTGTTCCTGTGTATCCTTAAGTTTTTGCATCTGGGTGTGCAGATCCCTGTACAACTGGGCGTTATCCATGGCAACCGAGAAATTATTTGCAATTACGCTGAGGAGCCGTATGTCTTCTTCAACAAAGTCTGCACCCTCTTTATTGATGGTCATCAGAAAACCTGTAAGTATTCCTTTCTGTTTCAGCCATATTACAGCCAGGTTGCGGATATTGTCGGTTTCTCTCAGCAGGAGTTGTTTTGTTACATGATCTTCGGGGAGGATGATTATGGACCGTTTATTGCTTTTGAGATAAAGACTGTTTATGAAAGAGGGCTCATACGACCAGTTTTCAACATCGCTGTCAGTAAAGCCATAGGCTGGAAAAGCCGAAGCATACCTGTCTCTCTCCCTGTCATACAAAAATACAAGAACTTTTTCCGCCCTGATGATCTCGGCAACACCAAATACCATCTCCCTTATGATATCCTGTTTATTGGTTACCATATGGAAGGAAAGGGTCAGTCTGTATAATCCGCTTAGCCTCATCATGTAGTTCATATTCCTCTCATGGCCTTCTTTCAGAGAGAGGCTCATCTCATTGAATACCCTGGCAAGATGTCCAAACTCAGTGGTGTCGGAAGAATCTATGGTATAACCGAGGTTACCTGAGGCAACCTCTCTTGCGGCATCGGAGAGTTCCCTTATGGGTTTGAGTATCTCGCTTGTAAGGTTGACTGCTATAATACCTCCGGTCAGCATTATACCCAGGAGACTCGCAAGGAGGATCTGTTTTATGCGTTCAACTTTACGCAAGGCCGTTCCGGACTTTTCCTTGAGTTTCTGGTTGGTGATAAAGGCCATCTCCCGTGTGTTCTGCAACAGCATTTCTCCTATATCAGCTGTTACCATCTGGAGTCTCTTTACCCTTTCGGGGTTTGCTGTGGTAGTTATGAAGGCGCTGAGCGCTTCCTTGTATTTCTCGGTAAATCTCTTCAAACTGATGAGTTTTCTGGTAAGGGCCCTGCTGTGGTGGCATCCCGTGCATCTGGTAACCGCCTTATCAAGGGAGTTGACGTTGTCAACGATTACATCCAGGTCAGTACCAAAAGATGTCCCTATAGTGTAGAGGTTGGTCTGTACTGTCTGCAGATTGATTACGAGGTTTTGGCGTATAATCTCAACCTTGTGGAGGGTTATAAGGCTCTTCAGGTCTCTTGTGACCTGAGATAATGCCGTAATTGCTATCCCTCCGCTGAGGGCGAAAAGCAGAAAGATGAGTAAGAGATATTGCGTTATTTTTTTGCGCATCTATGGGCTCCGGCAGTTAAAAAACTGAAAAAGTTTTCTTTCATCTGACCCTGTACTGGTATGTTTCTATATCCTCTCCGAGTGTTTTCAGCATTTCATAAACGGGTTTGAAGTCTTCAACGGATGCCTCGATAAATCGCTTTGCCCGCAGTTTTGCAAGAATCTTTCGCCCCTCTTCGTTGCGGTCCATTGTCAGAAGCACTTCTTTTATCATCTTCTTCATATCTTCCGGGAGGTCTTTTCTCAGGCATAATGTGCTTTCAGGCATAAGGGGAGATTTTGCGATGATTCTTAGTTCACTCTTGATCGTTGGGTCCCGTGAGACGAGATTATTGTAAATGGTATTTTTTATACAGCCTATATCAGCCCTTCCATCAAGTACTGCATAGACGGAGGAATCGTGGCTGCCTGTAAAGTAGTATTCCGAGAAGAAATCATTCAGGTTTTTCACCCCGTGAGATCTGAAATAGGATAGAGGGAAAAGATAGCCTGTCACTGTTGCCCTGTCCACAAAGGCCAACACCGTTCCTTTCATATCGGCGACAGTCCTTATCCCGCTATCCTTCCTTACGATTATATAACCATAGGAGTATGTCGATCCGTCTAAATTTACAGGGCGCACAAGCGGCTCTATATCGAGTTTTTCGATGGCGAGGGCGCCTGTCAGGTCCCCAAAAAAAGCACCGTCCAGTCCCCGCTGAACAAACCTGTCTATAATGTCACCATAGCGGCTGAGTATCGTCAGCCTGACCGTTATCCCCGTCCTTGCCGAAAGGTACCCGGCAAGGGGTTTATATCTCTCTATCTGTTTGAATATATTCTGCTCGGGGATGAGTCCTATCAGCAGTTCCCTCTCTTCTGCATTGGCCCTGAGTGTTTGAGTGAAGAGGATCAAACAGAGCAGTGCAGCTATGGCAATAAATCTCGCCATTATTTTATCACCCTGTCTGATTCCGTTAATAGTTCTATAGGGATATCCAGTCCAAGTTCTATGGCGAGTTTCATGTTGAATGTGAGGGAGTTTTTTAAGAGGGCAGTATTTTTAATGCTGTTTATGTCCCTGTTGTTTATGAACTGGATGAGGTTTTTTGCCAGTATGGCACCCTGCTTGCGGGGGTCACTGGAAAGTGTTATGAGAGAATATTCTTCAAGTCCATCCATGACTGTGACCAATGGAACAGACTTTTTTCTGAAGATCAGAATGTAATCCGGAAAATATTTATTTATAAGTGCACTGCTTGTAAGCAAGAGGCTGTCATAGGATAAGAGCCTTAACCTTTCACCAATCTCGCCTGGCCTCTTTATAGGTATTTCCACAACATCAAGTGATAAAGTTTTGCATACATCCTTTACATCGTTGTACTGGGTTTTGGTGCTGGGTTCAGCGTCTGAGTATAATACCCCTATTTTTTTGATGTCCCCGGTCTTCCTCAGATAGCGGATGATGCTTGATACAGGGACCTTGTAGCCAACTCCTCTTATGTTTTTTCCTTTTATACCTGACCTTTCAGGTTCATATACCGCAGCATAAATAATTGGAATGGAGGAAGATTCATACAGTGCAGCACGGGCAGCTCCGGAACCGTAAACGATTATGAGGGAGGCGTCATAGGCGATTACCTTTCTTATGGCATTGCTCCACGCAAGTGTATCAGGGTTGGGTCTCTGTACAATAAACCGAATTTTCTGGTCGTAGCCCTTATCAAACAGTTCCCTGACGAGTTCCTCGTGTATTTCCCTGTAAAAGGGCAGGTCGCCTGAGAAGACCACACCTGCAATAATCTTCTCCTTTGTAGCAGCATGAAGAGTGCTTGAGAGGATTGAGAGAAGAATCAGGATTGATAGAATCAGCCTTTTTATTTTACCACCTCTTTGTCAGAATCAGGATTGCCTGGTAGAATTTACCATCGTTATTGTCGTCAATCCTGTCATTATAGTCTCTGAGGCCCAATAATGTCTCTATACCAAAGCCGTTGATTATTGCATAGCTGCTCCTGATGGAGACATCAGTCTCTGTTACCTTGAGCATGGAGAACGAGGCAATATCTTCAGACAGTGGATTGTTGGTCCGGAATTTCCCCTTTGAATGTGTTTGTCCGATGTCGGCAGAAATATCCGTCCTGTCGTTGATCTGGTGAGTGATGCCGATAGAGTACGATGTTGATTCGTCACTATAAGGAATGCCGTTTTCTATAATGGGGTCACCGGGACTGGAAGAGCCGTCGCCTAAAAATGTGGAGTACAGCAGTGACTGTCTCAGATTATTTTTGTAGTATCCGCATCCCAGAGTAAGGGATGTCTTTTCTCCCGGAGTGAGCATGAGGAGGCCGAATATATTATGGGTGGTATTATTTCTTTGTCCCACCTCGGATACAATATCATCGGCGGTGTTAACGAATCTGAGGTGGTCCCTCTGGTCCTTTTTAAGGTTATAAGTCAGAACGGTCAATACTCCAGGAAATGGAGAGTAACTTGTATAGAGATTGAGCTCATGGGACTGGTCCGGTTCTGTGTTATAGACCGGATTCTTAAGGTCACTATATTTATAACGGGTCCTGAACTTTACTCCCTTCAATAACGTACCGTAGACTTTAAGGGTAAGAGTGTTTACCGTTGTGTCCCTGTTAGCCAGCAACCACTCCTCTGTATCAGAGCGGTCTTTCCTGCTGACAGAGTAAGTTCCCGCAAGATTAATGCCCCTTAAGGGTCGTGCCCTGATATTCAGTGAGACCTCCCTGCGCCTGACATCCAGGGGTGGACGCACTTTATAAGTCAGCTCATTGCTGAGACCATTGAGGACGGTAGTTGCAGGAGCGTCCTCGTCCGTATTCCTGTAACTGAACCTGAGAAAGAATGATAGTTCGTCCATCGGTATATAACTTAGCTGGCCTGCACCAAGAATCATATCCCTCTTTACACTGCTGTCCTGATTTGACTGTCTGACGCTGCCAACTGATGCCGAGGCAGTAATACGCCCTGTATAAGATGAATGTACCTTTATATAATCAGAGGATGTGCGTGTTTCCGGTATCTGGTTGTGTGGATAGACATCCTCAGGCCTGATACTGGTTGCAGGGTAGAGGTCTGCAAGAACCTTGTTTCCGTTTGGAATAAACTTTTTCTCTCCGTGGGAGTACTCAATCTCTACAGGTCCAAAATGACCATTGGAGCCTATAATCAACTCTTCCGTCCTGAAATCGATTTGCCTGCCCTGAGACGTTACAGTCATGTCATTAAAGGTCCCGATGAGAAACCTCTGTTGAATTTCGCCTTCCTTATCATATCTGAAGTATCTTGTATAGAGATGGACCGGGTAGTCCGGGGTCTTGAGTCTTAAGAAAAAATCGCTTATCCTGGTATCTGCCTGATACGTTTCTCCTGTATTTCTATCCTCATATTTTCTCTTGACTTCATCAGGATTGGAATCCGGGAGTTTGTAGTGGTCGAGATTATGTATGAGTTCTCTCATGATCAGCCTTGAGAGCAGAATCTCCCTGTATGCATAGCCTGTATCGAGGTACAGGTCGTCTTTTTCATAACTGAGAAAATCGAGGTAGAATCTGTGTGGCAGTGGGTAAACCTCGATCCCTGTCCTCAGGGCGGGTGATTTGATCCCTGACTGGTATTCTATCACCCTTTGAGAGCCGTCAAGTTTGGACCAGCTATAACCGATCCCGAGAGAGTATCTGGGGCTGTATGTCTGGTCCGGATCTTCTTCGGCCCTGAGAGGAGCCGGAAAGAGTAAAGTCAGGACAACAAACGTCACAAGGACATATAGATAACGGAGGGTGATATCCTGATAAAAGCATAACCCCCTTGCTACATCCGGGTTCCTTATTACTGGTTGGATGTTCATCATTGGATGAATCTTCCCTTGCCTCCCGGTGATGGTATGTCCGTGCCATGTATCTGACTATGACAGTTTGTGCATCTGGTAAAGAAGAAGCCTTTCAGTGCAATGCTTTTAGGCTCACCTGTGGCAGTATTTATTCTATGGCTCTGATGGCATTGAAGGCACAGAAACGGTTCTCTCACGACAAGGAGGTTATTGTTCGGAGAGCCGTGAGGAGTGTGGCAGTTGAGGCAATCCTCTGTCAGGTCGGCATGTTCGTACAGGAAGGGGCCTTCCTTCTCCCCATGGCAGCGCGTGCAGACCTCTTTAACCGTGGACTTCCTCAGGAGCTTTTCCGATGTTGTACCGTGCGGGTTATGACAGTCAGTACAGTAGACCTTACCCTCAGGTACTGGATGATGGCTTGGCATCTTAAAGTAGGCCATTATATCCTGATGACATTTAAAACACATGGTGGCTGTATCCTTTGGTTTTACCTTCAGGTCAGGGCCTTCGTGTATCCTGTGACAGTCTGAGCAGGAAACGTCGTTTACTGCATGAATACCGGCATTCCATTCATGGAGATTGAAGGTGGCATTACCAGTATGACATTTAAGACATATAAGGTTTTTTGCAATCGCCGGAAGGTTATTAATGTCGATCAGTGTCTTGTAATTACATTCCGTCCTGATTCCCTTTTTGTTGTTTTCCTCAACGAGTTCACTGGTTATGCCCTTGATTGCCAGGCTTCCGGGACCATGACAGGATTCGCAGTCAACAAGGGGCAGTCCTGACTCTCTCCTGAGTTGTGCCCCCATTGTGCTTGCATCAAAAGCGGCCTTGATTTCATCATGATCATGACAGGCAGAAAGACAGGTCTCTGTTCCCACATATTCTGCATCAAGACGTCCGGCTATCATTTTTTCGTATTCGTTCAGCGGAAGTAAGGGTTTTGATCTCTTGAGTTCAGTGCACGCATACAGAACAGTCAGCCCGAGTAACAGGACTGCTATAACAGATAGCCGGTGTTTCATTCTGACCCCTTTTCGTAATTATTATAATATTACAGAATATCAGATCATATTTCAAATATGATAGGCACTATCATGGGTCTCCGGTTCATGGTCTTGTAAATATGCTTCTTCAGGGTATTTCTTATCCTGGCCTTCAGAAGTGTAAGGTCCTGGAGCACTTCGGGATCAAGGCCTGTTATTGTCTCGGCAACCACTCTTCTCGCCTCGGAGATTAAGTCTGTTGAGGCCTCCTCGAAGATGAATCCTCTTGATATTATGTCCGGGCCTGAGGTGATGCGGCCCGATGGTTTCTCCATTGATATGATTACAAGGACTATGCCGTCATGGGCGAGCCTCCATCTGTCCCTGAGCACAATATCCTTAATATCTCCCTTTCCATCAATAAATATCCTGCCGGAATGAACCTTTCCGTTCTTTTTCACCCCTTCACCGTTGATTTCAAGGACATTGCCATCCTGCATTATAAATATATTCTCTTTAGGTATATTCAGCTTCTCAGCTAATTTTGAGTGATAGATAAGGTGCCTGTACTCGCCGTGTACAGGCATAAAGTATTTGGGCCTTACAAGGTTGAGCATCAGTTTCAGCTCTTCCTTTGATGCATGTCCCGAGACGTGAACCTCCGAGACCTTTTCATAAATTACATTTGCTCCCCTGCGAAAGAGGTGGTTTATAATCTTTCCTATGGAACGCTCATTTCCGGGTATTACCTTTGCAGAGAGCACAACCGTGTCGTCCGGCTTGATCTTGATGGTCTTGTGTTCACCTGTTGCAATCCTTGACAGAACACTCATGGGTTCACCCTGACTGCCCGTTGTGATTATAGCAACCTCCCGGTCAGGCAGCTTTCGGATATCATCCAGGCTGAGCCATGTCTTTGCCGGGAGCCTGAGATACCCGAGGTCGAGGGCTATCTGTGCATTTGATACCATGCTTTTACCGCATATGGCTATCTTCCTTCCGTACTTTAACGCCACATCGATCACCTGCTGTATCCTGTGTATGTTGGAGGCGAATGTAGCAATAATGAGCCGTCCGGGGGCAGCGGAAAATATGTCTTCAAAGGCCCTTCGGACCTCTTTTTCCGAATATGTGAATCCGCCTTTTTCAGCATTTGTACTGTCGGACATCAGGAGCAATGTCCCCCTGTCGCCATATTCGGAAAACTTGTGGAAATCCAGCAGCTCGCCATCCACGGGGGTCGGGTCAATCTTGAAATCACCTGTATGAACGATCAGTCCATAGGGGGTGTAGATTCCGAGTCCCACTCCATCAACAATGCTGTGAGTTACACGTATAAACTCTACGGTGAACTCACCGAGTTTAACGGTATCCCTGGGTTTTACGGTATGGAGGGGAGCGGAAACCTTGTGTTCGGACAGCTTTTCCTTAAGAAGGCCAAGTGTAAGGGGGGTGCCGTATACAGGCACTGAACCGCCGAGTTCCCTGATGAGGAAAGGCAGTGCTCCTGTGTGGTCTTCGTGTCCATGTGTTATGAGCACCGCCCTGACCTTTTCCCGGTTTTCTATAAGATAGGTAAAGTCAGGGATGACGAAATCAATGCCGAGCATCTCGTCTTCAGGAAACATCAATCCAGCATCCACGACTATAAGGTCATTGCCGTATTGCAGGACGGTCATGTTCAGCCCGCCGACCTCTTCGACTCCGCCCAAGGGTATTATATAAAGTGGCTCACTCACAAGGCATGTTTAATAATGCAGTCCTGTTACCGGAAGACTCCCGGTAAATCTTTATTTTATGAGTATTTCAAGAAGTGCCTTTTGTGTGTGAAGTCTGTTTTCCGCCTGGTCAAAGACTACACTCTGCGGACCGTCTATGACCTCATCCGTAATCTCCTCGCCCCTGTGTGCAGGGAGACAGTGCATAACAATCACGTCCTCTTTTGCACATGCAAGCAGTGAGGAATTAACCTGGTAGGCGCTGAATTTTCTCTTCTTCTTTTCAGCACTATCTTCCTGCCCCATACTTACCCATACATCGGTGTATATAACATCCGCCCTGCCTGCTGCCTCTTTCGGGTCTCTCAGAATAATAATTTCTCCCTTGCCGCTCCTTGCCTGCTCGAGGATATCAAGGTCCGGCTCATAGCCTTCGGGACAGGCTATATTCAGCACCAGCCCCATCCTGCCTGCGGCTTCCATAAGGGAGTTTGCAACATTATTTCCATCACCGATATATGCAACCTTTATACCTTCAAGTGCCCCTTTCTTCTCTTTTATGGTCATAAGGTCAGCCAGTACCTGGCAGGGGTGATGGAGGTCGCTGAGGCCGTTTATTACCGGAACATCGGAGTTGGCGGCAAATTCCTCAAGCTTTGTATGTTCAAAGGTTCTTATAATAATGCCGTTAAGATACCTTGAAAGCACCCTTGCCGTATCAGCGGTGCTTTCACCCCTTCCGATCTGGATTTCAGAAGGTTTCATATATATGGACTGCCCTCCAAGCTGATAAATACCAACCTCAAAGGATATCCGCGTCCTTGTAGATGGTTTTTCAAAAAGCAGCCACAGGCTCTTCCCTATTAACGGGCATTTGTTGGCATCTGCCCCGGCCTTCAAGTCGATTGCCCGTTCAACAATACTGCTGATCTCTTCTGAAGTGAAGTCCCACAGTCTGAGAAAATCTCTTTTCATGACAGCCTCGCAAGGATATCTTCAACTATATCCGTCACCGTATCTATCTCCTTTTCCGTTACTATCAGCGGAGGGGTAAATCTCAGCGTGTTGTTCGCTGTACAATTAACCAGCACCCCTTTTTCCATACAGGCCTTAACTATAGGGGCACAATCCCTTGTCAATTGCATCCCGATCATTAGCCCCAGCCCCCTTATTTCCACTATTATACTTGAAAACGTATTTTTAAGACCTGACAGCCGTCTGATAAAATATTTTCCCAGTCTCTGGCATTCCTCAAGGAGGATACCGTCTTCAAGGATTGTCTCGATTGTTGCAATTGCAGCCTGGGTTGTGAGAGGATTGCCGCCAAAAGTGGATGCATGACTGCCCGGCACAAACGCCTCTGCCACATTCTCTCTGGCAAGCAGTGCCCCTATCGGAACTCCGCCTCCAAGACCCTTCGCCAGGGTCATTATATCAGGCTCTATGCCGAAGTGTTCATAGGCAAAGAGTTTGCCGGTCCTTCCCATTCCGGTCTGGACCTCATCGAGTATCAGGAGGATGCCCTTTTCATCACATATTCGTCTGATCTCCTTCAGGTAGTCAGGGGAAGGCACCACAACGCCGCCTTCACCCTGAATTGGCTCAAGCATTATGGCACACGTATTATCACTTATTGTTTCCTTTAATGCTTCAAGGTTATTGAAGGGTACATGTCTGAAGCCGGGGACAAGGGGTTCAAAGCCTTTATGGAACTTTTCCTGACCGGTTGCCGTAAGGGTTGCAAGGGTTCGCCCGTGAAAGGAATTAAAGGCAGTGATTATTTCAAACCGCTCCTCGCCATAATGTTCCTTTGCGTATTTCCTGGCGAGTTTAATTGCCCCCTCGTTGGCCTCTGCGCCGGAGTTACAGAAAAATATCTTGTCGGCAAATGAGTTTTCTACGAGCAATCTGGCCAGTTTAATCTGTGGTTCTATGTGATAGAGGTTGGAGACGTGCAGGAGCCTCTGGGCCTGTTTCTGTATTGCCACAACCACTCTGGGATGGCAGTGCCCGAGGATATTAACCGCAATACCTCCCACAAAATCGAGATATTCCCTGCCATCTACGCTGTACACCTTGGTTCCGCGGCCCTTTCTCAGGATGAGAGGGTATCTGTTGTAAGTATTCATCAGATACTTTGAGGATTCTTCAAGGAGTCTCTTTATGTCCATGCCGGTTCTCTTGAGTTTAATTGTTTAGTTGTTTATGTTTCGATAATGCTTCTTTTACCGCTCCTGCAAGAAGCGGAAACATGATCTCGTGATGTCCCGTGATATAATAACCCCGGCCTCCTGATGCAGTAGGCCGGCGCACAACATTCTCCATGGGCCTGTAATGCCTGTTAAAATCCATTGTAACCGTAGTGATATTCTTCACCCGGTGACCAAGGTTTCTCGCCACTGTAAGGGCCTTTAAAAAGACCTCGGGCATTACGACCGCAGAGCCGAGATTAATAAAAACTCCTCCTTCAAGGTCGGATATCACGGATGTAAGGGTCCTGAAATCGAGAAGACTGGTCTTGCCTATGGCTTCTCCGCTTGCCTCGGGGTGCATGTGTATGATATCCGTGCCTATGGCTACATGAACTGTAGCGGGGATTGATAGCCTGTATGCCTCGGAAAAGATGCTCATCCTTCTGTTGTGAAAACCTCGTCCCTTCAGTATGAGTCTGCCTATTGCTGCTCCAAGGCCGATGTTTTCCCCTGCCCCATTTTTTATCGCCCTGTTTATCATAACCGCCGTCTCTTTTGCCATGCCGAATGTCCCGTCTTCAAGCTCTGAGGCCACATCCTCAGAGGTCTCTCCAGTATAGGAAAGTTCGAAGTCATGGATTACAGTGGCACCATTTGCAGCTATGGCTGTTATTATCCCCTTCTGCATAAGATCTATAATGAGGGGTGAAAGGCCTACCTTTACCGGATGAGCCCCCATTGCAAGCACAACCGGCCTGTCATTCAACCGGGCCCTGACTATGGCATCAATCACTTCCCTGAAATCTCTGCCCGCAAGAATATCAGGCAGGGAGTCCATGAATTCCTTAAAGGTGCCCCCTTCAGGAAAAGTCCCGGCCGCCTTTGATGCCTCTACCTTGCTCTTTCTATCCTTTAAAGAGTATCTCCTGACAAGTTTTAAAGAGAGCGGTTTATATGTTTTCATGGAACAATCAAGAGTAAAGATATAAGATTTACCGTATAAAGCATGATTTTCATTTTAGCACAAATATATCCTGTTCTGGTAGTTTTCTTGTATTCGGGAGTCTTTTACATCTATAATAAAACTAACAAATGAATACGGCGCTAAAATTATTCGTCAGTCGTCTGACTGTTAAGACCCTTCCCCAGGCCAAAAGGGTTACAAAGATTGTTATCGGGTTTACATTGCTGTTGTTGGGTATTGTGCTTATCGTGCTTCCGGGGCCTGCAACTGTGGTAATTCCCCTTTCCCTTGCTATCCTGGCAGGTGAGTTTGTCTGGGCAAAAAAACTCCTCGAAAGGTTTAATTCAGGAATAAGACACATAAGGAACTGGAGAAAATGAGAGTTGTAAACTGCAAAAGATTATCCCGCAACCTGATATTTATAATCTGTATTCTCCAATACTCTTTTTTACTTTCCTGCGGCTACGGAGTTCACAGGACATCCTCTTTGCCGGTCAAGTCCGTGAAGATCAGCAGTGTTGAAAACCAAACTTTTGAGCCAGGCCTTCAGGATTTATTTGTAAACGTCTTTACAGAGGAGCTGCTGAGAAGCGGAATTTCTTCCTCTGAGACCTCTAAATATGTGGTATCGGCAATCCTGACGGATTACAAGCTTGATACGCTGAGTATAAAGGATGACCTTTCTGTTGAATACAGCATCCAGATTGTCGCTGATATCACACTCCGGCTGCCTGACGGCACCACGAGGGAGATCAAGGGGATAAGCTCCGAATTTATGGAGACATTCGTTTCTGCAGACAATATTCAGGCCATTCAGTCTCAGAGAGAAGTCGCTACAGAGAAGGCCGTCAGGGACCTGAGCCAGAGGATTATTGCCGAGATGATCTACAATACTAATCTCAAATGAGGACAAATGCCTGTTTCACCACAGAGGGCACAGAGTAAAAGGAGAGCAGGTGAGTCAGAAACAGTTTTTAAAAGAGATTGAAAACAACCTTCCATCCCCTGTCTATTATCTGTATGCAAAAGACTCCTTTCTCCTGAAGAATGCCGTTGACGGGATCAGGGAATTGGTCCCTGAGGAGAGGAGGGAGTTTAATGTCATGATTTATGATATTGATTCGTCACCACCAGTGTATACGATCATAGATGTCCTGAATACCCCGGGTTTTTTCGGTGAGAGGAAGATAGTGATAGTGAGAAACATTCAGACGATGAAGAAGAAGGAAGCAAAAGTTCTTTTCAGTTATCTCGACAACCCCTCTTCGGGCTCTGTTTTTGTAATGCTTTCACTCAAGCCCCCTGACAAGGGCATGAAGGAGAAGTTTAAAGGAGGGGTCAAGGTGCTCTCGCTTGATATGAAAGCTCAGGAGATAAAGACGTGGCTTACGGAACTTGCACGGCAGAGGGGGGTGGAGATAACATCCGACGCAATTGGACTCCTCATGGCTACAGCAGGCACTGATATGGGGGTCCTGTACGAGGAGACGGAAAAGGCTGCCCTTCTTGGCAAGTCAAGGGTTGACATAAATGACATCAGTGAGCTTATACATGGTTCAGCCACATACAGTGTCTTCACTCTCGTTGATGCGCTGGTAACAAAAGACCGGACAAAGGTTTTTAAGATTTACAGTGCAATGCGTGACAGCCTTGACCCGTTTGCCGTTATTGGCGCGATAAACTGGAAGTATGCAGAATTGTCAAAGAGGAGCAGCCGCAGGAAGGGATATTTCTCTGAAGTCTTCAGGTGTCTGTCAGAGGCTGACAGGAGATTAAAGACTTCAGGAGGTGAATATCCCGTTGAGGAGCTGTTTATCAGGCTGCTTCAGATTTAACAACAGAGTTGACTTTTTTCGTCAGGCGTGAGATCTTTCTTGAAGCAGTATTGTGATGGATAATACCCTTGGATGATCCCTTGGAAATAACCGTGATTGCCTCACGCAGGAAATTCCGGGCTGCATCCGCGTCCTTTGAGGCTACTGCTGATTCGACCTTTTTTACGCAGGTCTTTATCCTGGTCTTATAGTCCTGGTTTCTGAGCCTTCTTTTTTCTGCCTGTCTTACCCTCTTCAGAGCAGAGAGATTCTTGTTTGCCATTGTGCCTCCATGTGATTCCTGTAATTATTGGTGTTAAATAATTTAATATATAAAGGCATATAAAAGCAAGCCCCTTTTTCAGGATTTCGATATCATGAACTGCGCAACACGGATTTTAAACAGATTAAAGAGGTGAGGCCATGGAGGACAAAAAGGAGATTGAGCTCTTAAAAAGACTTGGATGTTCAGATAGAGTCATAGAGCATATTCTTGCCGTAAAAAGGGTTGCCCTCAGGATTGCCGATGAGGTGAGGATCCCTGTGGACAGGGAACTGGTCAGGATGGGCGCACTCCTGCATGATATCGGAAGGGCTCGGTCACACGGGATTGAGCATGCCGTTGTTGGTGCCGAGATGGCGAGGGAGATGAGGGTGGATGAACGTATTGTCAGAATTATCGAAAGGCATATAGGTGCGGGGATTACTGCAGATGAGGCCCGCGCTCTCGGTCTTCCCGACAAGGATTACGTTCCGCAGACACCTGAGGAGAAGATCGTGGCATATGCCGATAATCTCATTAAGGGCAACAGGGAGACCAGCTTTGAAGCGGCCCTGGAGGAATTCAAGAGTATTCCGGGGATTGGAAAGCCTGCAATTGAACGGTTTATAAGACTTCATGAGGAGATAGAACAATGGAAAAAGTAGTTTGCTATACAGGGAGGGCAGGATTCTCAGGTATGTTATCTGTCCTGCTGTTTACCCTCGGTATTTTACTATTCACGCCTTTCACTGTTTCTGCCTCCGAGAGTTTTCGCTATGACCTTAGATGGATGGGTATAAAGGCGGGAGAGGCACGGCTTGAGTTTATAGAGGATGGAGATTCCCTGAGGATAGTTTCGAGGGCTGAATCTGCAAAGTGGCTTTCCGTCTTTTACAAGGTGGATGATCGTGTGGAGAGTGTGGTAGTGAAGAAGAACAATCCTGCAAAAGGAGCGAACCACTGGGTTGCCGACAGATACAGGCTGAAGATCAGGGAAGGGCGGCACAGGAGAGACAAAGAGGTGATATTTGACCCTGCAAACAAAACGGCACTGTATATAAACCATCTTGATAATAAAAGAGAGACATATGCTGTTCCGGAGAATACATTTGATCCCCTCTCGGGATTTTTTCTCATGAGAAAGAGACCCCTTGAGGTTAATCGGCCTGTCCATGTAACGATCTTTGACAGCAAGAAGGTCTGGGATGTGAGGGTGGATGTACTGAGAAAAGAAGAAGTGGAGACCCAAGCCGGGAAATTCAGGACAATTGTGGTCAAACCCAATATGAAGTCAGAGGGGATATTTGACAGTAAAGGCGATATTTATATATATCTCACGGATGACAAGAGGCACATTCCTGTGCTTATCAGGACAAAGGTTGCCGTAGGTTATATAGAGGCAGAGCTTGTTGGCGGAGAGTTCTGAACCCAGTAAATGCAGGCCTGGGATGGACTTCAAGGGCTGATATTGGTTATTCTTATAGTGTAACTAAATAGTTTTCCGAGACTAAACCTGAGTTATTGGAAATAAGCTAAATTATTGGAGGACGAATGCACATAGGCATTATTGGAACAGGGTATGTAGGGCTTGTAACAGGCGCATGCTTTTCCGAGTTCGGGGTTTCTGTCACCTGTGTGGACAGGGATGAAAAAAAGGTCAAGGCACTCAAGAAGGGCGATATCCCCTTTTATGAGCCGGGACTCGAGGAGCTGGTCAAGAGAAATGTTGCAGAGGGCAGGCTCAACTTCAGCACAAAGGTGAAGGATGCAATAGAGTCATCCCTTGCTATCTTTATAGCGGTTGGTACTCCCCCAAGGGGTGATGGTACTGCTGACCTCAGTTATGTTAAGGAGGTTTCAGAGGAGATCGCCCGTTACATGGACGACTACAAGATTATTGTGACAAAGAGCACTGTGCCTGTGGGCACGGGCAAGAAGATCAGAAAGTGGATTAAGGAAAAACTGAAAGATGATATTGACTTTGACATTGCCTCCAACCCTGAGTTTCTCCGTGAAGGCTCTGCTATCGGGGATTTCATGAGGCCGGACAGGGTGGTGATTGGTGCAGAGAGCCCTCAGGCTATTGCCATTATGAGGGACCTTTACAGGCCCCTTTATCTGATAGAGACACCTTTTGTGATTACCAATATCGAGACAGCGGAACTCATAAAATACTCCTCCAATTCTTTTCTTGCAGTCAAAATCTCCTTTATTAACGAGATAGCAAACCTGTGTGACATCGTGGGCGCGGATGTCCATGTTGTTGCGAGGGCAATGGGACTTGACAAGCGGATCGGCCCCAAATTTCTGCATCCCGGCCCCGGGTTTGGTGGTTCCTGTTTTCCAAAGGATACGGTGGCACTGCTTCATCTTGCCGGGGAAAGGGATGCCGAGCTTGGTGTTGTAGAGGCTGCAGTAAAGGCCAATGAAAAGCAGAGGGCACTGATGTTCAGCAGGCTGAAGGAAGCGCTTGGTGATGTCAATGGCAAGAAGGTAGGCATCCTCGGCCTCTCCTTTAAACCCAACACAAATGACATCCGGGAGGCCCCGTCTCTCTATATGATAGAGAGTCTCCTTAACGAGGGTGCCAAAGTGCAGGCCTATGACCCTGTAGCAACCCCGGATATGAAAGCTGTCTTCCCGAAGGTCAGTTATAAAAAGGATGCCTATGAAACGGTAAAGGGGGTAGATGCCCTTGTGCTTATGACCGAATGGAACCAGTTCAGAAACCTTGACCTTGCACGGATAAAGTCGACCATGAAGTCCCCGAATTTCTTTGATCTCAGGAACATCTATGCACCTGAAAAGATGAAGGAACTGGGCTTTAACTACTATTGTGTCGGCAGGAACTGTATAAAATAGTTTGTCACAGTCAATAATAGTAGTGGCGAGGTTACCTCGCCTTCCTTCTTATGTAGCTGTCAGTTTTTTAAGAAAGGGAGCATATTTTCTGTCTTCCTTATTAATATGGTCTGACCACCATTCTTTTAAAAACTTCAGCATCATATCCAGGTCCTTATCCATAAAAACCTCACGAGAAACATTCTCTGTCTTCCTTGCCAGTTCCTTATGCAGCAAAATATGTTCCTCCAGGGCAGGATAGCCTGCCTCTGTCATTAATGATTCTTCGGTCTCAAAATGGATGTGTATATGTTGCTCCAACATAATTAAAGTAGGTTGTAATATTTTCTCTCCGCGTCCTTTTTGAATAAAGTAGTACAACGAATTGATAATGGAGACAATTCCTCTATGCTGCTCATCAATTATCGGAATTCCCAGCCTGTTACTGTCACTCCATACTATGTACAGGACATTTTTCATAATTATGCAATTTCTTTCTCAATTTCCTGGTAGGAGAGCTCTTTTATTGCTGCTTGTTCTTTAGCATGTTCTATTGTCATGCTTATCAACTTGCCATCCTTGCCAAGGTCAATATAAATATTTTCATTTATCTCTTTTGTTTCGTATACCTCATTTTCAGAAAACTCCAGTAATGCCGTATCTGTATCGGAAAAATATTTTATTTTCATTTATCGGTCCTCCTTGAATGATCTATCGAAAAATGTATTATGAACTGTTTCTCCATCACTTAATAATATAACCCTCAATGCTCTTCCTTCCATTTCTTCTATTTTTGCCCATCTCCTGATTCTTCCGTCTGATTGAATTTCCTCTTTCAATGGATATTTGATAACCTTCTCAATCCCTTCATCTTTAATAATACACCTATCTGGCCTTTTTCGAATGTATTTGAAATATTCTGTTACTTTCATATTATTTTATTATATCAGTAATAGTATCAAATTGTTTTAGCATTTATTCCCTGCAGATAACTGGTTGATAGACGAAATGTATTTTATTCAGGCAATTTAAATATACCATATCACAGAAAAGACAAAAAATAAAGGGCTCAGGTTTCAAACTTTGACATGGCAGACATTAAGTGTTAAGAAATGTTCATGGCGGTACCATTGCTTTTTATGCGCGCTGCTGATCTCTCGGATGTAGATAATCTGTGGCAGTGGGAAGTGAGTGTTTCATAGGAATTTAGAGGAAAAAGGTGCAAAGAGATATTGATGTCAAGAAGGATTGCCATCCAGAGGGTATATTAAGCATTGGCTGACTGAATCATGGTATATTATGTCAGATATTGACCAATCATGAAAGTATAACAGTTCAAAAATGTGAGGTGATCCTATGAAGCTGAAAGTAATTGTTCATGAAGCGGAAGAAGGAGGCTACTGGGCTGAGGTGCCAGCTATTCCAGGCTGTGCAACTCAGGGAGAGACCTTCGACGAACTTCTCACCAACCTTTATGAGGCCGTCGAAGGTTGCTTATCCGTAGATATAAAAGACATTGAAATAACGGAGAAGGACAAAGTCCTGGAGATCGCAGTGTGAAAGCTATATCGGGGAAGGACTTTGCAAAACTGCTTGAAAAGAGAGGTTGGGAGTTGCGGAGAACAAAAGGCAGCCATCACATCTACGTGAAAGAGGGAAATCCGGTTCGGATTTCTGTACCCATACATGGAAATAGCCCGCTAAAGATCGGCTTGCTGAAGCACCTTATGAAGGTTGCAGGAATTGATGAAAGCGAGTTGTGACATGATGCACATAATCGGATAAGCAGGGTCCCGATATATCGGGAGTAGCGGGACGACCTGGGGGACATGTTGCATACTACGCAAAACTATTGACTGGCAAGAAAATGAAGTTGATAAAATTGCAGGATTATAGCTTACTATGACAGCCATGATTAGACATGCCAGGAGTCTCGCACATGCCCAAATACACGAGAGGAAGAACTTAAATATGTATAAGTTTTGCATAGTGTGCAACAACGTTAAGGTCGCATACAACTTGTTATCCGCACACAATGAAAATAAGCAATTTGCCTATTTGAATCGATATAATTGAGACTAAAAGAATTGCAAAACAATGTCTATATATTAACCAAAATGAAGAATCGTGATAATAATGGCCTGTGACCTTTTGAACGATATCTCTTACCAAAAGGCCATCATTGCCCTGGTTGGAACGCTTTTCGGCGGTTTTATTTCTTATTTTGTCGGCGTTGGTCTTTACGTCAAAAAAGGATTTTATGATCATGCCATCAAATTTAAACGTGCTTTTATTGATGAACTCTATGCTATTGAAAGAGAAGGGGGAAACCCGTCTAAAATCCTCCCTAAAGCTATGAAAAGACATGACCTTGCTGTTTTTGAATTTATACGTGTTTTGTCAAGGCGTAAACGAAAAGCATTGTCCAGAGCTTGGGATGAATATCGTAATCCCAAAAAGCAAGGCAAAGTTGACTTGACGCATTATTATTTTGAAGGGGAGTCTTCTGAAGAGCAGGAAAATAGGCGCAAGCTCATCATCGAGCGTCTTAGTAAAATAATTTCCTTTGCTGAATAAGGAAACGAACTTAAGGGACGTTGTTACCCACTATGGGAAACGAACTTAAGGGACGTTGTTACCCACTATGCAAAACTATTGACTGGCAAGAAAATGAAGTTGATAAAATTGTAGGATTATAGCATACTATGACAGCAATGATTAGATATGTCAGTAGCCTCGCACACGCCCAATTGCATGAGGGGAGGAGCTTTATAATGTATAAGTTATGCATAGTATGCAACAACATCCCTAAGGTTCGTATTCCAAGCCTCATGTTACTCCAATTTGCCGGTGATTTGCGACGTTCGGTGTAAAAATGGCAATCTGGTTGCGGACAAACGAATTCGAAGAAGCAGTGCAATCTTTCGAGTCCTGCCTTGAATTTGCTATAAAGGTAACGGGGGATTTATCCTACTGGAAATGGACTATGATTAGTTTGCACAATGCACTTCAAGGGTTCATGGTCATTTCCTTGCGGAGGAGCGATGGGTTCGGACCAATTAGAGATGACATAGAGAAGGAATGGCATGAAGCACGAAGTAAAGGGCATCAGCTACCCGTGGAAAAATTGGATAGCTTCTTGAATCTATACAAAAAAATAAAGAAGGAAGGAAGTCTTCAATATTCGAATGAAGAGCGGTTTATTCCCAAGGGTAACCAAGGACATTCTGTGAAGAAAGTTAACGAGATTAGAGATGAGTTCATTCATTTTACTCCCAAGGGCTGGAGTCTCGAATGTTCTGGATTGCCTAACTGCTGCTTGGATTGCCTGCAAATCGCACGTTTTTTGCATGAGAACTGTAGAAACATCTCAACTCAATCAGGGCACGACAGGGACAGGGTTATAAGAGTCCTATCTGAACTGGAAAAAGTCTTTTCTGATCTAAAAACACAGTATACAAACACCGAACCAAGCAAGCGAGTGGACGCTTGACAGCGCCGCTCCATTCAATCGTTAGATAGTAAAATTATTAAGGTATTCATCTAACCATGAGTAAAAGTTTAAATTGCAATCCAGCGTCCGTAGCAAATGCATCAGGCTTTCCACTTCAAATGCGCCTTGCGGACATCGCAAAAACTTCCGGACGATGGAGGCTATTAGGAGAAGAACATCCATGGTCATTGCAGTCCGGACACTCGGAGGGTTTCATTGATCTTATCCTCCTTGACACTCATGAGGAACAAACCATAGTGGTTGAATGTAAACGTGTCAAGCAAACAGTATGGGTTTTCTTGCTTCCTAAAACTAATCCGGAAAAGCGTTCACATGCAAGATTATGGGTTTCATCTAAAAGCAATTCTAAATGGGAAATGCTTGGATGGTCTCAATTTCAAGTAGATCCTCAATGTCACGAATCAAAATACTGTGCCATTCCTGGACAAGATCATGGAAGACATAACCTTCTTGAAAGAACTGCATCAGAATTAATTGCTTCAGTTGAAGCCCTTGCACTTCAGGAACGGGAATTAACCGAAAAAGGTCAAGCTTCAGATGTAAGATTTAGAAGATGCTACATTCCTGTAATTGTCACCACTGCTCAACTACAAGTGGCTTGTTTTGATCCAAGTGAGGTGTCCCTTGTTGATGGTACGTTACCTGCCGAAGCTAATTTTTCGGAAGTTCCTTATGTTAAGTTGCGTAAAGCCTTAACAAACAGTTTTTCGACAACGTCACAAACAAATTTAACAGAAGCATATCAAAAAGCGGAGCGGACTGTATTCATAGTCAATGCTGAAAAATTTGGTGATTTTCTATATGCTTGTGAGGTCCATCGCAGTGCCAGTTGGTGGGAATAAAAAAAACGATTTTACTATTTGCTGGAAGAGGGATTGCTCAAAGCGCTGTAGGGAGAAAAAGGGTCAAAGCTTTCATATTGACATTGTTTGATAACATTATGTATCTGTCAATGATAAAAATTCGACCCTATTACTTTATTAACCCGGCAACTATTCAGAGAGACTGACAGCCTGTAAGATTGCGGGTTTAGCAATCAAATTGTTAGCAGTAAAAAAACATGAACAAATTCTGGCTGAAGCAAATATATGAAGAAGCAGTTAAACGGTATTTGGACGGTGAGTTCCTTAGCAGTAAAAGGTCATCAGATTCTGGATACTTACTTAAGCTTCTGGGTTTTGAGTTATTGCTTAAAGCAGCACTATATATCGACAAAGGAAAAGAAGATTACTCACATAATTACTACGCGGTGTATTGCACATTAAGCCGAGATGTCAAAAAGAATTTAGTTTCAGAAGCGCAACAGATTTCACAAATTTTCGATATCAAAGACAAAATAAAAAATATTTTAACTTGGTATTCTGATAACTTTGTTAGGCTTAGGTACCCTTTTAACTCTTATAAATGCCTTACTGAACCCGAATATAAAGAATACAGCAAGTTATATTCGGAGTTGGGATGTCCAGAAGGTGAAGCAGAATTTGAGTATTACCCTGAAGAATTACGTGGCCTATTTATGGCTTTGGAAGTGTATGTTAAGAAAAACTGCTAACAGACTCATCGATAACACACAATATATTTTGCACAATTAGAGCCATAGTGACCTCGAAGCTGGTAAAGTAATTTAACCCAAAAACCAAACCATAGGAGGCACACCATGACTCAGAGACATTGTACCGAGGGAGACAGAAGACAGACTTCCGTTGAGGCATACTATGCAAGATTCTTGACTGGCAAGAAAATGAAGTTGATAAATTTGTAGGATTATAGCATACTATGACAGCCATGATTAAACATGCCAGGAACCCCGCACACGTCCAATTGATCGAAAGGAAAAACTTGCTAATGTATTAAGTTATGCATAGTATACAACGTTACTGAAGTTAGTCCGTACAAAGAAATAAAATGGGGCAGTTTCGTTATGCCTATACGGGGAAGAATGAAAAAGATAATAGTTTTTTTAGCTCTTTACTTTATAGCCTTTTCAGCATATGCAGAAAATAGTTTATTGGGAAAATGGACAAATAAAAGTAATCTTGGGCAACAAACTTTCGAGTTCATAAAAGGACATGATTTTATACACACATATAATTGGGTTAAAGATGGGAAAGCTATGACTAATGTAATAAAAGGCGTATGGGAGACTGGGTCATGGACTATTACTAAATCAGGCAATATTAATCAGTCTTGCAATTTAACAATATACTTAAATGAAGACGAATGTTGTTTTGATTACAAATTTATCGCTGACAACTTAATTATGACAAAGAAATTTTCTGCAAAATCATACAGTTCTTTTTGTGAAAATAAAGTCCTTATAAGAGGAAAATAAATGGTTCATATTATGGACTTAAGAAACGGACTTGAGGGACATCCTATAGTCCCCTGTCAAGTAAAAAATACATCTCAAGAAATATCTTTTAGAATTAAAGAGTTACAGAACCTTACAAGGATTCAAACGCACCTCTCCTCTAAGCCTTCAAAAGACTTTTTTAAGTTTTGTGGCGAGTCTCTCACCGTAATGGAACCATGCACCTTATCGTTACGTTTATCCGATGTATCCCATTAAAAAGGGATCACCCATCATCCCTTATCCAGGTTGCAGAGTTCAGTGAGAGGCCCCTTTATTGTCCCGGACGAGGTCCATTTATGGCCTCAACGTTGTTGCTCGGGGTCCTCTCGCCAATATTAAAATAGTGTTTTATTCTATATTCAGGTATTTCGGGTCAAAGAACTCCTTTTTCTTCATCAGCGTCCATGCGATTATAAGCATCTTGGCCGCCAGCTTTACTCTCATCTTTGTTTTTATGCCTCTTTCCCTCTGACGGCCCCTGAGCTTATTGGTAAAATATGCAATAAAATACTTATCCCTGCTCGATGCAATCATTGCTGCCTGGTATAAGGCATATCTGATATCCGACTTTCCCTTCTTGGATATGGAGGGTGTTACTGCATCGGAAGTTTTTCCGCTTCTGCTTGCTGACAAATCCATACCCACCAGCTTCAGTACCTGAGAACCTTTATTAAAGCGGAAGGGATTGCCAATAGCTCCCAGGACCATTGCTGAGATTAACGGGCCAAACCCCGGAATACTTAAAAGGTATTCGTATTCCGGAAACACCCCGCAGACTGCATTGATCTGTTGCTGTGTAAGCGTCAAATAAAGCCCATCTTCCCAGGAAGAGGTAAGAGATGCCATGATAAGCCAATCAAAAATAAGGAGGCGAGTCATGGCAAAGAAAGGGTCAAGAGAGGGAGAGAAAGAGGAATACTGGAAGGGGCATATAC
>JAYWMQ010000046.1 GCA_035873375.1 Nitrospirota bacterium
GTCCCCCTGTGGATGTCCGTATGTATCGTTGATCTTCTTGAAGAGGTCTATGTCTATCATTATAAGTGACAGCGGGTGTCCATACCGGCTTGCCCTTTCCATCTCCCGCTCCATGAGTTCCTGGAAGTAGAGGTGGTTATATAGCCCGGTCAGGCCATCCCTGAATGCCAGTTTTCTCAGTTTTTCGTTTGCTGTCTGGAGTTCACTTGCAAATTTTTCAGCCCTCTTTTTTTCCTGCTTGAGCTTGATAACAAGCTGTTCATATGAGAGGTTAACCCTGCCGAGTTCCTCATTGGCATCCATCAGGAGTTCAGAGTAAGGTTTGAAGTTGCCCGGATCGAGGTTGTAGGAAGAAAGTATCTCAACGGTTTTTTCCGCTACAGAGTCTATATATGAGTTTGCAAAGCCTTCTTCAAGCCCGAATTCATCCTTCAGAAAGGAACGGAGTTTATCCAGTTTCTCAATACCCCTGCTGGAGTGATAAAAGGATGAGGCCATATCCGAGATCCTGAGTATTTTTACAGTATCCTTTAATTCCGCGGGACAGGGCACGGTGTTGTGGTGACAGGCAATCGGCAGAAAGATACTTTCGGGAAGGCCCCATTTCTTCAATAGCTCGGAGCCTGTTTTCTGATGATAATAGCCCAGCACTTTTTTTTCAGCTCCAACGACATCCATGTCGGTAAATCGCTTTTTATCGAGAACCTGCTGGTATTTAAGGGGGTCCACCAGATACATCACTATTATGCCGATATCCATAAGAAGTGCTGTTACAAATGTGTCATCGGTCTTTTTTCCAATATGCTTGGAGATGATCTCCGATGCAACCGCTGCAGTTAGAGACCTCTTCCAGAAAAAATTAAAATCGAACAGCTCGTTGTTGTCGCTCATCATATGGGAAATGATCATGAAGGAGAGTGCGATGTTTTTCAGGGCGTCCACACCGAGTATGCTTACGGCCTTCTCAAGGCTGTCAACCTTGTAGGGAAGGGCGTAGAACGAGGAGTTCACAATACTCAGTATCTTGGCAGTCAGGGCCGGATCGGATGCGATTATCTCCGACAGTTCTTTAAAGGAGAAATCGTCCTTTTTAACAGCCTCAAGTACCCTGATGGCAATGACGGGCGGTGAGGGCAGCCTCGTTGGATTAAGCCCTTCAGTTTTTAGATTTTCCATATAACGATGTTGCTTGCTATACCATCAAGTGTATTCATGAAACCACTGTACGTATAACTTATCGTCCGGTCTGAGAAAAACTTTAACATTTCTCCTTTTTTATAACTGTTCTTCCGTATTAGAAAATCCTCTCTTAATGAGTATCAAACGGAGTGAGAGCACACATGATTGTTCGGCGCGAAGTGCCTCACAACCATGGAAAAAGACTTAAGGGACATCCTATAGTCCCCTAAATTCAGTAATTAACGGCTTAATGCAGGGTGGGCTGAGCCTGTGCACCTCCCCGTTTCATCAAAAAGACAAGTGGCAGTATGGTTAACATCATGACAGCGAGCAGAAAGAACGCATCATTAAAGGCAAGCATATGTGACTGGCGCTGGAGTTCGAAATAGATTACGGCGTCAGGATTGGCTGTATGAATGCCGGCGGTTGTCATGGCTGAAGAGAGCTTTTCCTTTGCAATGGCATACGAGGGATTAAATGGGGTCAGATTTTCTACGAGCCTGAACTGGTGGAACTGAGCCCTACGTGCAAGCATGGTTGTGACAAAGGCCACTCCTACACTCCCGCCGATATTTCTCAGGAGATTGTACATGGCGGTTGCTTCCGTCATCTTCTCTTTCGGCATGTGCGAAAGGGTCATCGTGGTGAGAGGAATAAAGATGAAGCCCATCCCTACTCCGAGGATCACACGTGGCCATACCAGTGTCCAGAAATCTGCCTGGAGATTAAAAAGTGACATGAGGTAGGTTGAAAGTGCAGTTATGATTACTCCAAGCACAAGGATTTTTTTTGGGTTCTGTTTCTCGACGAGTTTTCCGGCTATCGGGAGGGCAAGCATGGTGGCGAGACCTCCGGGGCCAAGCACTACACCCGCAAGATATGCGGTATATCCCATTAGGGTCTGGAGATAAATGGGGAGCAAGACGATGCTCCCGAAAAGATTAAAGAAGACAAAGAACATAAGGAGATTTCCTGAGGTAAATGTCCTGTCCTTGAATAACCGCAGATCAACTACCGGATTTTTTGAGAAGAGCTCGATGACAACAAAGAGGATAAGTGCAAATACGGTTATAATTGTAAATGTTACGATTACAGAAGAGGAAAACCAGTCCGCTGTCTGTCCCTTGTCAATGACAAACTGCAGGGAACCAAGCCCAACGGCAAGCAGCATCAGTCCCCAGTAGTCTATCTTCATTTTTACCCTCTTCATGTAGGGTGGGTCCTGAATAACAAGGAGTGTGAGCAGGATGGATATTATCCCGATAGGAATATTTATATAAAATATCCACCTCCACGACCAGTTGTCGGTTATCCATCCGCCAAGAAGCGGGCCGACAATCGGGCCAAACATGATGCCCATGCCAAAGATCGCCATTGCCATGCCATGCTGTTTCCGGGGGAACGATTCGAGGAGTATTGACTGACTGAGCGGCTGAAGCGCGCCTCCTCCGATCCCCTGCATAACCCTGAAGAATACAAGGCTTCTGATGCTCCATGCAGAACCGCAGAGAAAGGAGCTCCCTGTAAAGATTGCAATTGATGCAGCCAGATAATTCTTTCTGCCAAAGACCTTGCTGAGCCATCCTGAAATGGGAATAATAATTGCGTTAGAGACCAGATAGGCTGTGATTGTCCATGTGGCCTCATTTATACCGGCGGAAAGACTCCCCCTGATATGTACCAGTGAAACATTGACAACGGATGTATCAATAATCTCAATCAGGGTCGGGAGCATTACCGTTAAGGCAACAATCCACTTGTTCACTTTACGAAGACCGTGGGAATTACAGACATGCCTATTCTCAGTACGTGCTCAGAATCCGTGCCTTTTTCAAAGACAATCTTGACCGGAATCCTCTTTACCACCTTTACATAGTTGCCGGTAGCGTTCTCAGGGGGGAAGAGGGAGAAGACTGCTCCTGTGCCTGCCATGATGCTGTCAACCCTTCCCCAGAAAACCTTTCCCGAATATGCATCCACCTTTATCTTGACCCGCTGTCCCGGCCTTATATCCTCCAGCTTCGTCTCCTTGTAATTGGCAACAACATAGGTATCGTTTAATGGGACAACGGCCATCAATGGCTGCCCTGCACGTACCTGATTACCTGCTGCAACGGATTTCCTCGTGATGTATCCATCGGAAGGCGCTGATATCCTTGTGTATGACAGGGTCAAACGTGCAAGTACCAATTGAGCCTTCCACTTTTTTATTATCTGCCTTTGTGCAGCTATCGAATTCCTGACCTGATTTATTACCGCCTTCTGGGAATCAACAGCAGTGCTTGCCTGGTCAATCCTCTTGTCTGCTTCTGTTAATTGTGCCCTGATAACATCGTAGCCGGTCTTTATCTTCTCATATTTGTCGCGGGAGATTACCGCTTCCTGAAAAAGCCTCTCAGCCCTTCTGAAGTCTGTTTCAGCCTTCCTGAATCTTGCAAGATTTAATTCAAAATTAGCCCTGGCAACCTCTACTGCTGACCTCAGTTCAATCAATCGCTTTTGGGTGGTAACGAGTGAGGCCTCCATTGATTTGAGCTGAGACCTCTGGGTGTCGAGTTCGGCCTGTGCGGCGTTCACCTTTTCCATATACATTTCAGGGTCTATCTCAACCAGCATATCTCCCTTTTTGACGTACTGATTGTCCCTTACATAAATCTTCTGAACAGTTCCTGTTACCCTTGGTGCAACAGTATGAATGTCGCCCTTAATAAATGCATCATCCGTTGATATATGAGTGCTCTTGTATCGCACGTAAAAAAATAGTCCGGCAAGAAAGAGGATGAGGCCGGCAAATAATATCATCAGTACACGGAACTGCTTCTTGTGATTGCTGTTCAACTCAGCCATATATTTATAACCTCCTGTCTTTATATGCATTTATGAGCAAGGTATCTGTATCAAGCGCCTCCGTGGCTGTTCCTTTACCCTCAGGATATCCTAATAAGGATAATCCTTCTTTATTTTTAAGTCAATATTTTTCACCTGCAGTGTTATTGCAAAATGATAATGTTACAAAACAGAATTATAATAGGGAAGGTTGGATACATGCGTTGGTCAGTTCTGAATCGACGGATACAGGAGAAACGCCTTTCTCAAAGAGACTATGCTAGGATAAAACAACACTTCTCTGATGATGTTCGTGATGCTATGATTATCAATCTGATCCCGGAGGTGATCGCAACTTCAACCAAACTCCTTGAAGCCTCTCCCCTTCGTGCGATGGACGCTCTTCATGTTGCGTGTGCAATAGTTTGGCGTGCAGACCTGTTTGTTTCATCTGATAAACAACAGGTAGCTGCTGCCGGTAAAGCAGGCCTTAAGATAAAATATGTGTAGGATGGTTAACCACTCGTTTCCACACGGGTGTCAACTGTTATCTAAAAAGGCAGTTCCGATATCTCCTGGGTCCCCTGTTCAAGAGAGAGGACACGGAGCATGGCACCTGAAAGACCGGCCCTCTCAAGGATCGACCTGTATTCTCTCAAATCCGAGCATCTCACCAAGAGCACCATTGATAATTCTCTGGGCAACAACACCGTAGTCCACTACAACATCAAGAAGGGGGCCTTCGTATATCTTGCCCTCTCTCCGCACGATAAACTCTGCCCTTGCAAGTTCCGAGAGATACCTGCAGAAGAGCGTCTTTCCTCCAAATTTTGCAGCAAAATCCGCAAGCAGGGACTTGTCATCAAGCGTGACCATATTCTCTTCAACCGGTATGGGCCTTCTCTGCTCCTTTGTTGCCGGTATCACGCAAAATCTGTTTTCAGGCAAGAGTTGTTCCCTGGTGTTTACAGCACGGGAAAGTGCCTGTCTGTAAACAGTTTGTAATAGTAATGATATACGGAAAGGGGCAGTTGAAGGCATGAGGGAGGGGAGTAAAGGCTGAAATATTCAAAGGTTTTGCGAAGACCTGCTTCAGAGAAAAACTTGATCCCGCAGGGTATTTGCCGTATCTGAAGAGACATCTTTATTCAAACCTTGCTACAATCAAATCAGATGCCTCAAAACAACCTCTTGAATATGGAAGGATGCATGAAACAGATTCTTGAAAAAACGGGATATTTATTGTTAATGATAGCATTGCAGATAGCTGTGTCCCTGTTGGTTCCGGGTGATGCTGCATCCATTCGTGCGGAGATGGGGGATACTCCTGCAGCCCCTACTGCAAGGATCAAGAATATTCAGGGGGAGAGTCCGGCAGAGAAAACGGTGAACCGGTTTGATGTTTACTCTGACAAGACGTGGAAGTTTGTCTGGGGGGATGAGTTTAACGGGACAGGGATCGATCCCCTGAAGTGGCAAGTCCTGGAAGAGGGACCGAACAACCTGGGAGAGGGCTGGCCGGAAGGGTATCGCAGGAAGGACAATGTCTACCTTGACGGTAAAGGTAATGCCGTCATCAGGTTCAGCCGTGATAAGGATGGCAACTTGATAGTTGGCGGCATGAAGTCAAAGGTTAGCTTCCTTTATGGCTATTTTGAGGCCCGGCTAAAACTTACAACTCAGCCGGGCTGGTGGGCGGCCTTCTGGCTGTACAGGGAGAGTAAGGGGTCAAATCCGTTTCTTCACGGTCTGGAGATAGATATTTTTGAAGATTTCTTCAGGAAGTCAAGGAAGCAGAATGTAGTCCAGGAGGCCCTTCACGTGGGGGTTCCCTCTGCCTATGCCAAGTCTTTTACCAATATTACCCGGGTGGACGACTGGAATGCGTTTCATGTGTTCGGGCTGAAATGGACGCCGCTGGAATATATCTTTTACATTGACGGTGCGGAGGTTCTGCGCTGGGGCAAGGACCAGGCGGTAACCACGCAGCCCTGTCAGGTGTGGCTCTCCTCCAACACCGGCAGTGTCAGGCGGGTAAAATTTACAGGTGATTACCGGGATGCCGCTCTGCCGGATTACTACGTTATTGATTACGTTAGGGTGTACAAAAAAAACATCGGGGACAAGAAGAAACCCGTTGTGGTGATAACCTCGCCTGCCGATTTCGGGCCACGAAGCGTGAAGGAGGGTGATAGTGTAACTATTGAAGTCTCGGCTGAGGATTTGGATGGCGGAATTCGAGAAGTATATCTTTTTGACAACGGGTATTTGCTGAAGACAAGGACTGGGCCGCCCTACCGTTTTAAAGTGACCTTCAATGATGCCTATTACTCGAAAACAGACTATATGAAGCCCGCCAATCTGAGGGGGGTTACCAGTTTGTTGACCGGGCATGTGTTTGTGGCAATGGCAAAGGACAACGATGGTCTGGTGGGATTTTCAGGCCCCAGGGAGTTCTACGTGGAGAGTACCATCCCAAGCCGCCCGTACAAGGGAAGGGCGCAAATCATTCCCGGGCGCATAGAGCTGCCGTATTTTGATGACGGTGGTCAGGGTGTTGCTTATTATGATACAGACAGTAAGAATACAGGGGCGGCAAAGAGTGATTTCAGGGTTAACGAAGGGGTGGACACCAACGGCAGGAGCATAGGCTGGATTTATGACGGTGAATGGCTCAAATACACGGTGGATGTCAAACAGGGCGGGAGGTATACTGTCACGGTTCCATTTGCTGCCGGTCCGGGGTCTCCCGAAGGAGGGAAAAAGGGTATCCGCCTGGAAGTGGACGGGAGATTTGTTGCGGATATCATGATGAAGGGTGTTACCGGTGGATGGAGTAAATGGACCACTGTCACCAGGAGGGGGGTAGTGCTGCCCGGTGGCAGGCATGTACTGACTGTGCGGATAGTGAACGGTTTTTTCAACCTCAAATACATGGATTTCAGGCTGGAGAAGTAGCCGGATAGTGGTATCTTTCAGAAAAATAAATTGGCCGAAAGACATTAAAGAGGCAAAAGAGGTACAGCTTGTCCTGAGAGAAGATGTTAGAATTCTTCCTTTAAGAAAGAAGATTAAATATGTTGCAGGTGTTGATGCGGCATTTTTTAAGGATAACGTTATAGCAACTGCCTGCCTCTATACATACCCGCACCTGATACACGTTGGTGACGCTTATGCCGTTACAAAGGTTCTGTTTCCATATATCCCCGGGTATCTCTCTTTCAGGGAAGGCCCTGCAATAATAGAGGCAATCAATAAGTTGAGTATAAAACCGGATATAATCCTTTTTGACGGCCAGGGGATAGCACACCCAAAGGGTCTCGGTATCGCTTCGCATATCGGGGTTCTTCTCGGAATGCCCACCATCGGATGTGCAAAATCAAGACTGGTTGGAGACTACGCAGACCCCGGGATTAAGAAAGGGGAATATTCCCACTTGAAATATCACGGCAAAACCATAGGGGCGGTCTTGAGGACAAGGGATAATGTGAAACCGGTCTTTGTATCTCCCGGCAACTTGATTGATCTGCAGGGGGCAATCGATGTTGTGCTTAAATGCACAGGCAGGTATAGAATCCCCGAACCCATCAGGTGTGCAGACAGTCTGGCAGGAAAGATTAAATCCGGACTATGTTAAGGTTAGCACCTCTTTTACAGATTAACCCGTCCTGAGCCTTCGACATCTTAAATCCCCATTTCCATTATGTAGCTGTTGAATAATTCAAGCCCCTGACGGTGTTTGTCGTCAAGGTCATAGGAAAGCTTTCTCCAGTAGGCTATGAGCTCTTCTTCGGACAGCCATTTCCTGAAGGGGCACGTCCTTGCTACTTTGGGCAGGTCCTTAAGTGCCCTCTCTTTGGCCTCATCGAGGTCGGTAATGAAGGATTTCAGCTCTGCTCCTGCTTCCCTGTTTGCTATCCACAAGGCAAAGACAAAGGGCAGTCCCGTCTTCCTGTACCATATATCACCAAGGTCATATATATAAAGGTTGGGATACTTATGTGCTTCCCTGAGGGCATCATCGCCTATGAGGAGGTAGGCGGAATGAGTTCTGAGGCCTTCCTCCAGAGGGAGCCCGGAGCTTTTCAGACTGCACTGAAGCTGATAAAACCTTGAAAGGACAATGCGGAGAAGGGCTGCAGAGGTCTCTGATTGACGGGTGTAGAGTACCGTGAACCTTTCAAGTGTCTCGACCGGCCTTCTGCTGAAGAGAAGTATGCTGCCTACAGGGCCCTCTGAGCTTACGGAGTGGTTGTTGATAAGTATGTATTTCTCCGGTCTCCTCAGGTATTCTATCGATGATGAGGGGCTTATCTCTATCCGTCCCTCCCTGAGGAGCCTGTTTATATCGGAAGGAACACCCTTGATGAACTCATACTTGCTGCCGGATGTCATCTCCAGAAAGTAGTAGATGGGATACAGGTTTGTATATGGTATTTTGCCGATTTTTAACATAACGGTTAGTGATGAATTTTAGCAAAAAGACGGAATATAAAGGAAATGGATTTTTGTTGTAATTTACGGCGATTAAACTCTTGCATTAAATGCTTTGATTAGGTTATAGTAATCTCTCGTTGGTTGAAGATTATAAAAATTTGACAAAAATATTTTCTTAGGATAAAATATTCTGGTTTTCTTTACAACGGTTTAAATGGAGGATTTACATTGCCTACGATAGCACAGTTAGTAAGAAACGGCAGGAAAAGGGTAAAGGAAAAGTCAAAAAGTCCGGCGCTTCAGAACTGTCCGCAGCGCAGAGGTGTCTGCACAAGGGTTTATACCACTACTCCCAAGAAGCCGAACTCCGCACTTAGAAAGGTTGCAAGAGTCAGGCTGACAAATGCTATGGAGGTAACGGCCTATATCCCCGGGATCGGGCACAACCTTCAGGAACATTCAATAGTATTGATAAGGGGTGGCAGGATTAAGGACCTTCCAGGTGTCAGGTACCACATAGTAAGGGGAGCGCTTGACACCATGGGTGTTGGAGACAGGCGTCAGGGCAGGTCCAAGTATGGAGCCAAGAGGCCAAAATAGGAGCGAGAGATGGCACGGAGAAGAGTAGCTGAAAAGAGAGATATCCTTCCTGACCCGAAATATAACAGTAAGCTGGTCAGCAAGTTTGTAAATGCAATAATGACAGATGGCAAAAAGTCTGTGGCGGAGCGGATCTGCTATGGTGCCTTTGAGATTATAAAGGAGAAGGCCAATGAAGACCCTCTCAAGGTTTTCAAGATTGCCCTTGAGAATGTCAAGCCGATTGTTGAGGTCAAGCCAAGGAGGGTTGGCGGTGCTACGTATCAGGTGCCGATTGAAGTAAGACCCAGCAGAAGGATGGCGCTTGCATTCAGGTGGATCAGGGACTTTGCAAGAAAGAGGTCAGAAAGAACCATGACCGAGCGTCTTGCCGGGGAGCTCATGGATGCCTACAACAAGACGGGTTCATCTGTTAAAAAGAGGGAGGACACCCACAAGATGGCTGATGCCAACAAGGCATTTGCTCATTACAGGTGGTAGGATGTAGAAGCCTCTGCGTTGTGTTGCGAGTTGTTTGGAAGTTAAAGCCCGCAGCCCTGTAGTTAACTCCTGCAAAAGGGTGTATTCCGAAACAATATTATATATTTCAGACACTAATACCAATTTTGTGTCTTTTTGAAGAGGAGAGAAGGTTTTGAGGTTCCCATTAGAAAAAGTAAGGAATATCGGGATAATGGCTCATATCGATGCCGGTAAGACAACGACCACGGAAAGGGTCCTGTATTATACCGGTGTAACGTATAAGATAGGAGAGGTCCACGAGGGTACTGCTGTAATGGACTGGATGGTTCAGGAGCAGGAACGTGGCATAACAATCACCTCGGCAGCAACTACGTGTTTCTGGAAAGACCACAGGATAAATATAATTGATACCCCCGGTCATGTTGATTTTACCATAGAGGTTGAGAGGGCACTCAGGGTGCTTGACGGCGCTGTAGCGGTATTTGATGCCGCTGCGGGAGTGGAGCCCCAGTCTGAAACAGTCTGGAGGCAGGCCACCAAGTATGACGTGCCAAGGGTAGCCTTTATGAACAAGATGGACAAGATGGGTGCGGATTTCTTTATGTCGGTAACTTCAATGGTGGAAAGACTTGATGCAAATCCGGTTGCAATACAGATACCCATGGGCGCTGAAGATAAATTCCGGGGACCCATAGATATAGTGAAGATGCGGGCCTATTACTTTGATGACGAGACCCTTGGTGCCGAGTTTAAAGAGGATGAAATACCCGAGGATTATCGTGCCCAGGCTGATGAATACAAGGACAAGATGCTGGAGGCCCTGTCGGATATAGATGAGGTCATAATGGAGAAGTATCTGAACGGAGAAGAGGTAAGTGAGGAAGAGATAAGGAGGGCCTTGAGAAAAGGGACCCTTGAGCTGAAGATTACCCCCGTAATTTGTGGTTCAAGTTTTAAGAACAAAGGGGTGCAGCATCTTATTGATTGCATAGTTGACTACCTTCCGTCTCCTGTTGATGTTCCGCCGGTTAAGGGTGTGACACCTGATGGCAAAGAGGTGGAGCGCAAGGCCGCTGACGATGAGCCCTTTGCAGCGCTTGCCTTTAAGGTAATGACCGACCCCTTTGTAGGGCAGTTGACCTACCTGAGGGTCTATTCAGGAGTGCTTGCAGCAGGCTCATATATCTATAACTCTACGAAGGACAAGAAGGAGCGCATCGGCAGGTTGCTGAAGATGCATGCCAATAAGAGGGAAGAGATCAAGGATGTCAGGGCAGGGGATATTACAGCAGCAGTGGGGCTTAAATATACCCTGACAGGAGATACCCTGTGTGATGAGGATAAACCGGTTATACTTGAGGCAATAGAGTTTCCGGAACCGGTTATCTCTATTGCAATAGAGCCAAAGACAAAGCAGGACCAGGAGAGACTCTCCTCCGCACTGATGAAGCTTTCACAGGAAGACCCCTCTTTCAGGGTTTCATATAATGAGGAGACCGGGCAGACGCTGATCTCCGGTATGGGGGAGCTTCATCTGGAGATTATTGTTGACAGGCTGCTGAGGGAGTTCAAGGTGGGTGCCAATGTGGGTAAACCTCAGGTTGCCTATCGTGAGACCATTAAGGTTCCAGCAAAGGCTGAAGGCAAGTTTGTAAGGCAGTCCGGGGGCAGGGGGCAGTATGGTCACGTGCTGATCGAAATTGAGCCCGTTGAGAAAGGTAGCGGCTTTGAGTTTGTAAGAAAGATCGTTGGTGGTTCAATACCAAAGGAGTTTATCCCTGCTGTTGAGAAGGGCGTGAAAGAGGCCCTTGAAACAGGTGTGCTGGCAGGATATCCAGTAGTTGATGTGAGAGTTACTCTCTATGACGGTTCTTATCATGAGGTCGATTCGTCCGAGATGGCGTTTAAAATAGCCGGTTCCATGGCTTTCAAGGATGGGGTCAGGAAGGCTAAGCCTGTACTTCTTGAACCGGTAATGGCTGTAGAGGTTATAACGCCGGAAGAATATATGGGTGATGTTATAGGTGATCTGAACTCAAGGAGAGGGAAGATGCAGAGTATGGAGAAACGGGGCAACGCCCAGGTTATCAAGGCACACGTGCCCCTTTCCGAGATGTTCGGTTACGCTACCGACCTCAGAAGCAAGACGCAGGGAAGGGCTACCTATACAATGCAGTTTTCCCATTATGAGGAGGT
>JAYWMQ010000047.1 GCA_035873375.1 Nitrospirota bacterium
TCCTACCGCCCTCAGCTTTTCGGTAATATAATTTGATGTGCTGAATATGGTCGGGTCACCCATTGTCACATATGATACCACTTTACCCTCTTCTATCAGCCCCTTTATCTTCCGGGCCAGCTCGGTATACCTCTTCGAGAGGTCCTCCCTGTCATTATTCATCGGGAAGTAATACATCAGGATCTTTGAGGGGTCTATGTAATGGAGAATAATATCCCTTGCCACGCTCCTTCCGGTCTTGTCGGACTGGGGTACCACCACGATATCCGACTCCTCAAGTATCCTTCTTGCCTTGACCGTCATGAGTTCGGGGTTTCCCGGGCCAAGCCCGATCGAATAGACGGTATTACTCATTATATTCTCCACGAAAAATTTTATTAAGGTCTATCACGGCCTCAAATGCATTGATGCCGGGCCTTGCAAACTCAAGCTCCGGAACCTTGACTACCTTACTGCGAAGAGACCTGAAAAAAGGCCTTTTCAGGGGGGGCTCCGGATTCTTGTTCATGGGGCCCACCTGATAGATGTAGAAATCAGGGTTTGATTCCAGCACCTTTTCAGGGGAGAGGAGTACATGCTTTTTTTCAACCTTTACAGCATTAACTCCCCCTGCCGCCTCTATGATAGAGGTAATTATGCTCATGCTGCCAGCCACCCTGAGTGATTTTGAGCTGATTTCATATATCACAGAGGGTTTTTTTGACAGGGCTGATACCAAGGAGAGCTTCGCCTGCAACCTCTTCACAAGAACCTCAGCCTCAGCTTCCTTTCCAAGGAGTCTGCCGAGATCTGTTATCTTCACCAGAATCTCTTCAAGACTTCTCGGGTCGTAGTAAAAGACATCTGCCTTAACCCTCTCCGCCATCTCCCTGGGAAAGGCCCTTGCAGAGCCGGCCACAATAAGGTCGGGCCTGAGGGCATTTATCAGCTCAATGTTCGGCCTCAGGTGTGAGCCAAGTTTAACGGCATCATTAAAGGTCTTGTCTGTCCTGGTAATGCCAACCACCCTGTTCCCGGCCCCAAGCTCCTTAAGAATGGGGCTTGCAGCAGCATAAAGCACCACTATCTTCCCGTATGCATATGCAGGGGGTGTTTTTATAAGGGCCACTGTTGATACAGCAATTAAAACAATACAAAAAAACCACAGTCTGAATCCTGAATCCTGAATTCTTCTCATCTTCCCTCCGTGTATACGAATATACCTTTATCATGTCTTAAGAATTTGACGCGCACTCCAAAAATTTCGGAGAGCCTGTCTTCCTGAATCTCGTGACTTCTTGCCTCATAGGAAAGGTCTCCGCCTGTAAAGAAGAGAAACCTGTCAAACTCCCTGAGTGCAAGGGATATATCATGGATTACAACCATAATGAGTTTCTTCCTGCTCAGCTCCTTGAGGAGTTTTATGGAGTCGTGCTGGTGCAGGATGTCTATCCCGCTCAGGGGCTCGTCAAGCAGTATGACCCTGGAGTCCTTGTTAATGGTCCTTGCAAGGAGCACACGCTGTTTTTCACCGCCTGAGAGCTCGTTGAACTGCCGCTCCCGCAGGTGCATGATATCGAGCTCTGTCATGGCCTGCTCGGTTGCCTCAAGGTCTGCATCTGTATAGCTCAGACCGTTTGTATGGATAAACCTGCCTGTAAGAACTACATAAAAGACATCAAAGGGCATGTTGAGGGTGGTCATCTGCGGCAGCAGGCTGATGAGGCCATGCCTTTCAGCTGTTGGAATCTCCTGAAACTCCCTGTCTTCAAGCATGTATTTACCCTCAAACTTCTTCAGTCCTGCAAGCACGGAGAGAAAGGTTGACTTGCCGCTTCCGTTGTTTCCAAGCACGGCCACAAAGTCTCCCTCCTTTAGAGTGACCCTTTCCGCACTGAGCAGAAAATTACCCTGCCTTGCCCTTATCCCTTCAAGTTCAATCAAAGTAGAAGAGCTCCTTCTTTCTCTTTATCAGGAGGTAGAGGAAGAAGATACCGCCTATTGAGGAAGTGATTATCCCTACAGGCAGCTCCTGACCCTCGGAAAGAACGGTCCTTGCAATAAGGTCGTTCAGGATCATGAACAGTGCGCCGAAGAGGAGACTCAACGGTATCAGCTCTGCTGCCTTTACATACTTCAGAAGCCTCACAACATGGGGCACTACAAGGCCTACAAATCCTATAATTCCTGCATATCCGACACTGAAGGCAGTAAGCAGGGCGGCAATAAAAAAAGCCTTCCGCCTCAGACGCGCCACATTCACCCCGCTTGAGGATGCAGTCGTGTCGTCAAAGCAGATGATATCAAGGCTGAGGTAGTCCTTCCTGATTACAAGAAAGGATATTAGAAGGACTCCTGCAAGTATCATCACCTTGCCCATGGAGGCAGACTGAAACCCGCCCATAAGCCAGAAGATAATGGAACTGACTGCATCGTCACTCAGAAACTTCATCAGACTGATGACGGCAGAGGCAAAGGTGCTTATTACTATGCCTGCAAGGAGCATTGTAATGGGTTGAACCCTTCCCCTCACAGATGATATCTTGTAAACCGCCAACAGTCCTGTAAGACCTCCCGCCAGGGCAAACAGCGGTAATATAGCGCCGAACCCGAGCATGATCGCCACAACCGCACCCATTGCAGAGGATGCAGAGACCCCTGTTGTGAATGAATCGGCAAGCGGATTTTTCATAACATACTGAAACAGGGCTCCACTCAATACCAGGGATGCACCCACAAGCCCTGCAAGCAGGACGCGGGGTATCCTTACGTAAAAGAGTATGTCCCTATCCACGCCGGTCATCTCCAGCAGGTCTATCTCCACAGCGCCTTTTGAGACGGCAAGTACTGTGATTACCGCCAGCAGGGATACACTGATGGCTATGGCAAGATTTATTCTCTTCGGATTAGTCATCCTTCACTCAATACCCCGCAAAACAGTTATTGCCGTCATGCCTCCACCCTCCGCACTGCCCACAGCGCCGTATAAAAGAAGAGGGCTGCAAACATCACTATCAGGAAGACAAAGAGGGGGTTAATCTCCCCGCCTGTCAGCGATGCCCTTATCACCTTTGTGGTGTATGTAAGGGGCAGGGCATAGACAATCATCTTGAAGAGATACGGCAGTTTGTCCACCGGGAAAAAGGTTCCGGACAGAAATATCATGGGGGTTATCACGAATGTATTTACCGTTGCCTGTGTTCCATGGTCGCGCACAATCATTGCTATTGTTATGCCCAGCGCTGCAAAGAGAAAGGTGTGCAGCAATATAGCCATGAAAAATATGGGGTTAAAGATCAGCTTTACCCCAAAAAGCATGGCATAGACAAAGATAAGTATGGTGCTGAGCAGCCCCTTGAACATTCCATACGCTGCCTCTCCGAGCACAATCTCCGTGTGAGATATGGGGGCTATAAGAAATTCGTCAAAGACATGGAAGTAGAACCGGGTGATATTCAGCTCCTGTGCAATTCCGTAACTCTGGTTCAGACTGCTCATGGTTATCAGTCCGGGGATAAGAAAGGTGATATAGGGAAGCCCGTCCACACTCACCCCCCTGCCAAAACTCCAGCCAAAGGCTATCAGATACAGGAGCGGTGAAAGGGAGGAGGATAGTATCTGCTTCTTTGCCCTTGTGCGGAAGACGCTCAGTTCCCTGTAAAGAACTCCTTTGAACCCGTTAAACATTTATCCTCCTTCCCGTCAGTTTCAGGAAGACATCCTCAAGTGTTACCTCCCTGACCTTGCAGGAATGGTCGCATCCTTTCAGGCTCTCCAAAGCCTCTTCCCTTGTGGAGAAGAACTTCTCCTCGATCCTGTTCTCAAGGAATATCTCAAGCACATACCCGCCTATATCCTTCTTGAGGTCATCAGGGGGGCCTTCGGCAATAATCCTGCCCCTGTTTATAATCAGGACCCTGCCGCAGAGTTTTTCTGCCTCTTCGATGTAATGAGTGGTAAGGAGTATGGCTGTCCCTTTTACCTGATTCACCTTCAGGATAAGTTCCCAGAGTGTGCGCCTTATCTGCGGGTCAAGACCAACGGTGGGCTCGTCAAGGAATAGTATGCGGGGCTCATGAAGGAGTGCCCTTACAATAACGAGCCTCCTGCGCATACCGCCGGAGAAGGTCTTGACCTGACGGTCCCTGTATTCCTTAAGGCCTGCAAACTCAAGTGCCTCATCAATCTTTTCAATGCGCAGGGGTTTTGGGATACCGTGCAGGATGGCGTGGAGGTAGAGGTTCTGAAAGGCCGTTAGGTCCCTGTCCAGATTACTCTGCTGCGGAACCATCCCTATAAACCTCTTGGCCTCTCCGGGATGACTTGAAAAGTCTTTGCCGTAGTAATAAACTTCTCCTTCCGTGAGCTTTGTAAGCCCTGTAAGTATCTTGATGGTGGTGGTTTTCCCCGCACCGTTTGGACCAAGAAGGCCCAGAAAATCTCCCCCCGCTATCTTAAAACTGACACCCTGGAGGGCTTTTTTCTTTCCGTATTTTTTGACAAGTCCCTCTACACTCAGTACAGTCCTGCCTTTATCACCTGCTGCTGAATTTTTCACTGTGCCAACAACGCTCCTGCTATCAGGATTAATACCCCGCCAAATACCATGATATAGTCAACCATACGATACCTCAGAATTACCAGACCCGTTACTGTTACTGCCAGTATAACCAGAGAGGCCAGATCGGAAAGCAGGAGCCAGAACATGTTGGTCTTAAAAGCCTTGTGGAGGTTATTCAGCCAGTACAGGGGCTGCCGCGGATATTTTTCGATCTTCTCCATTGTTCCTTCTTCAGGGTTGATGATATATGTCGTCTTTCCGTGGGAGCCATAGAGAAACTCTATGGTCTTTCCCTTGCGAATCCTTATCACGACCGGGTCATCACTCCTGTTTATCTGCTTCTTGTAAAACTCCACAAACGACTTCATCAATTCAATGTCAGAGGACGGAACCTTATATTCGCTTTTTTTCCTGATGACAAAATAGTCAAAAAATTCCCTGTGGTTAAGCAATATTCCGGTGATGCAGTAGAAAATGATGAAGGCGGCCAACAGCAGGCCGCCCCATCTGTGTATCTTGCGCATAAGCCGGATCGTCTTTGAATCAAGTCCGGGCACGGTTAGAACTCAAACTTCTTCAACAACCTGACAATACCTTTAATGTATATCCTGTTTACCTCTGGGTAGAAACCGAGTCCCTTATAGTATTCCTTCCCCTTGTAAACAATAGTTGTTGCCTCTGCCCTGAACCCCGCCTTTTGCATCTCGAGGGACCATGAGAGTTCTCCGTCATCCTCGGGTTCCGAGCCCATTATATCATTCATGATATGGTCGCCGGCAACGTACATGAAAGGAATGAACTTCACCTTTTTTGCCTTGCAGGCCTTTGCCTTTGCAAGGGCTGATTCCCTGGATGTTATCCCCTCAACACTTCCCAGAAAGGTATTATCGTACTTCAGGGACAGCACCCTCTCAAGGCCAAGGTAGGTGATGTTACTGCCGACCGCAGTCTCTCCTGTTCCGTGAGAGGCGAGGACATTGCAGCCTTCCTGAGGCGTGAGCAGGTCAGCCTTTAGTACATCTGCCACTTCGTCCAGATCCCACCAGTACTGAAGCAGCGGCTCTCCTACCTTAATCCTCAGGTTGAAATCCTTAAAAACCTCCCGCAGCCCTTCAACCATACCGAGCACGCTTTCATACTCTATTCCGGGAAAGATATGCAGGGGTTGCACCACTATCTTTCTGTATCCCTCATCCTCGAGGTCTGATACTACCTGGGCAAGGCTGCGGTATCTCTTTTTAATCCCGGCCTTTTCGAACTTCTTGTTGGCCCTTTCACGGACTATCTCGGAAGTGAATGCCCAGCGTATCTCGTAGTTTCTGTATTTTGCCGGCAGCTCCTTTTTCAGCTGTTCGTCAAAGAAGTCATAGGTTGCCTGTGCCCTTGTTGTAGTACCAAAGGTGGCAATGACTATTGCCGGGTCTTTCTTCAACGTCATGGTTTTAAGCATGGCGAAGACATTGCCGGTAAAGGCAAAAAGCATAAATATTGTCACTGATGCTACGGTAAGCACTGTATAGCGGGTACTCATTATTAAACCTCCGTTTTGGATCTGTTTGAATTTTAAAAGTTAACGCCCATTCTTGCATAAATCTCATCATTGGCCTCTTTCATATCCTCCGGGCTGTCAACTCTAAACCCGGTATGTCTGTACTCAACAGACAGAAAGGCATTCAGTCCTGATGCCTCATCATTGTAGAAACTGTACCTTGCTCCGGCACTGTAACGGTTTTTAACGCTCCATGCTTTCAGACTGTCTGCGAATCCGTCATCATCAAAATACTCATACCTCAGCGAGACCTCCAGGGGTTCCGAGATGATATGAGCCCTTCTCTCTTCAAACAAACCACCACCTATTACCTCCCTTTTCCTCAATACAAACTCGTAGGCAGCTGCCAGAGACAGCACACCTTCCCTAAACTCCCTGTCGGCTCCGGTATATCTCTCCCTCTTTACTGCCTTCATGTACTCCCCGTCTAACCTAAGGTTTTCAAGGAAGGGCAATACAAGGTTGAACCCCAGGTTCAGTGTTTCGTTCCTTCTTTCCGCACCGGGCTCCGAGAGATACCCTGCAAAGAGTGTCAGCGCTTCTTCAACCGGTTCTGCAGAAACCGATACAATGAATGAACCGACATCGTCTGAGGCATCGGTCCTGCTTACAGCCTCGGTATCAAACAGACCTGATTCAAAGAGATGATGCATCTGTTCTTCACCCTTGTAGACGGTCAGGGAGAGATCAACGCCTGCCGGGCCTGCATATCCGGCAGTTATGCCTGCCCTCTTGGTCTCATATCCGTCCTGGGTCATCGGGTCTGTGATAAGGTGGCTCTCAAACAGCCCAAAAGGCTGTGTCCTTTTACCTGCAACAATATAAAAGGGAACATCTTCCTTCCGGAGAGTAATGACAGCCTCATCAACTGTCAACATCTCATCTCCGGCGTTAATGTCATCTCCTATCCACTCTGAATTAAAGACGGCAGAGGCGATGATCCAGTCAGTCAGTCTTACCCCTATGCCGAGCTCTATCGTCCTCAGATAGAGGTCTGATGTGGAATCACTATCCCCTGCTGTTACTTCCCTGTGCTTCATCCAGCGGTACTCACCCTCTATGGCTCCTTCAATCACAACCCTGTCAGACATTTCAGTCCCGGCAGAAGCGTCAGTCACCGCCTTCTGTTCCTTCATTCCCTCCGATCTTCCGGCAGTAAGCTCCTCATACTCCTGTTCCGTGATAAGCCCCCTCCTCAGCAACAGGTTTAAAAGTGCCTCTGCCTCACCTGCATAGGCAGGAGAAGAGGCGATGAGTAATGTGAGTAAACCGAATGTGCAGATCAATACACAACAGACTGAGAGGGACCTGTTTTGCATTCTTTCCTCCATAGATTTACAGGACTGTCCATCACTAACCCTAACTAAAGTAAAGAGCAGACAGTTTGACTATGGGGGATTATGGGGAAAGACACCAAAAGCGGATAAAACCATCTTCATATGCTCACCTCCCGCGAGGTATTTGCAGATGGACAGGTGTTCCGGCTCAGGGCAGTTAGACAGTTAGCTGCGCATTCGGGTTGCGGGTTGCGAGTTAAACTGACTCTGGTTCCTACTTACCCGCCTTCCCGGGAAACCGTTCGAACAGTTTGAACCGTTCAACTCGTTATCCCAGTGGTTTTTGCAGGAGGTATGTTGCTTGCCTCCTGTACGGGTTTTCGTTCCCTTCACGGCTGCGGGGCAGCGGGGGATTTTCACCCCTCTTCCTCACATCCATCTGTGCCAGCGAGGAAAAGTTCCTGCACTGACGGTTTTTATTGAAACAGATCAGGCCTGTTGTTGTCAAATGGGGGTTGGGAGTGAATTGATGACCTTGCGTAAGGAGATTTAAGCCGGCGTATTACTCCGGGCTATCCTCAAAAGGGCATTGAGTGCCGCAACAGCCACTGAACTTCCACCCTTTCTGCCTCTGCAGCTGATAAAGGGATAATCCTTCTTCATAAGTTCGCTCTTGGACTCTTCCGCCATAATAAAGCCAACAGGTACACCTATTACAAGGTCAGGCTTGAAAAGACCGCTGTCAACCATCTCCATTATCTTCATAAGTGCTGTTGGTGCATTTCCAATGGCAACAATTCCAATCCCGCGTTCTGATTCCACTGCCTTTTCCATTGCTGCCTCAGCCCTTGTCTTGTCCTCGGCCTTTGCATTCTCAATTACATCACTGTCTGATATCATACAGATGGTCTTTCCCCCAAAATTCTCCAGTATCTTCCTGCTGATTCCTGATTCCACCATCTTAACGTCAACAAGGATGTCCCTGCCCTCTTTTATGGCCTTTAGAGCAGCCTCTATTGCGCCGGGATGAAACTCCATCAGTTCTTCATACTGGGGGTCTCCCGTGGCATGGATAACGCGCATAACCACCATGAGTTCCTCTGCGGAAAAACTTCTGCCTTTCAAAAGCCCCTGTATTACCTGAAAACTGTCCGATTCAATGGAAAGCCCTTTGGAAGTGAGATTTTCGATCATTTTCATCCCCCCTTTTTCAATAGTATGAAATTCATAAAAACCTCTGCATTTGAACCCGCCAAAGCCCCCTTTAATGAAGCAATTAGATAAAATAGTCAACCTCTGCCGGAAAAGTCAAATATCAGGAAACTGTGCTATAATATTTTTTATATGTAAAGCAGCGGGCATGGTTTTTCTTGAGGTGGTCTTCATATAAGTGTAAGGAGAAAATGGGTCATGGGCAGGATAGAGAGTCTTTTTGATGATTTAAGGCAGAGTGGCAAAAAAGCATTTATCCCCTATATAATGACAGGGGATCCATCCCTGAAAAAGACGGAAGAACTCGTGCTTTTGCTTGAGGAGTGTGGTGCTGACATCATAGAGCTCGGCGTTCCATTTTCCGACCCTCTTGCAGACGGGCCCACCATACAGATGGCTGCGGAGCGGGCGATCAAGCGGGGGGTAACGCTCAGAAAGGTTCTCGGGGCTGTCAGGAGAGTCAGGAAAAGGACATCTGTACCCATAGTCCTTATGACTTATTTTAATCCTGTATTCAAATATGGACTTGAATCCTTTATAGATGATGCATCCGCCTCAGGAGTTGACGGGCTGATAGTGCCTGACCTGCCCCCTGATGAGGCCAAAGACCTCATCAGACTTGCACGGACCAGGGATATTTCAACCATATTCCTGCTTGCTCCAACCTCAACCGATGAAAGGATAAGGCTGGTCAGCCGTACATCAACCGGTTTTATATATTACGTCTCGATAACAGGGATTACAGGTGCCGGACTTACTATAGATAAAGCCATGAGAAGGATGATTAAAAAGATTAAATCCGTATCCGGAAAGCCTGTTGCCGTCGGCTTTGGGGTGAAGAGACCCGAGGATGCAGAGGCAGTTGCTGAGCTTGCGGATGGTGTAATTATCGGCAGCTCCATTGTAAAGATGATCAACGAAGATGAAAAGGGGCTGAAGAACTATCTTAATTCACTGAGAAGGGCGATATGAAAAATAATGACCATTCGTCATTTATCGTTTACTGTTTTGCAATAGCCAATCAACCCAAATGATAAATGACAAATGGAAAATGACAAATGATAAATGATAATTCTGACTAACTATGGCGTGGTTTAAAAGAACAAAAGAACATAAGGCGGACCGTAAGGTAAAGATTCCCGAAGGGCTCTGGGTAAAATGCGACAACTGCAAAGAGATTATATACCGCAAGGAGGTTGAAAGAAACCTCAAGGTGTGTCCCAAGTGCAACTACCATTTTCGTATAAGCGCAATGGAGCGGCTAAAACTCCTTATAGACAGCGGCTCTTTTCAGGAGATGGACCCTGACCTTGCTTCCTCAGACCCTCTGAGGTTTAAAGACACTATCCCCTATAGTGAAAGGCTGGTAGAAAACCGCAAAAAGAGCGGGCTTAGTGATGCAATTATCAGTGGAGAGATGCAGATAAAGGGGACCCCTGTTGCAATTGCCATTATGGACTTCTCGTTTATGGGTGGCAGTATGGGCTCGGTTGTTGGTGAAAAGGTGACAAGGACGGCAGAGCTTGCCCTTGCCAAACAGATACCCCTTATTGTTGTCTCTGCCTCAGGTGGTGCCAGGATGCAGGAAGGGATGTTTTCGTTAATGCAGATGGCAAAGGTCTCTGCAGCCATCGGCAGGCTTAAAGACAGGGGAGTGCCATACATATCGGTTCTCACAGACCCAACTTTTGGTGGTGTAAGCGCGAGTTTTGCAATGCTTGGAGATATAATTATCGCTGAACCGAGGAGCCTCATCGGTTTTGCCGGACCCAGGGTGATAGAGCAGACTATAAAGCAGCAGTTGCCGCCGGACTTTCAAAGGGCAGAGTTTCTCCTGGATCATGGCCTTATAGATATGATCGTCAGCAGGAAGGACTTGAGAGAGACTATTTCCAGGATTCTTAAGCTTCTGCAATGAGTTACAGAGAGATTCTCGGCTATCTTTACGCCCTCAGACATCACGGGATAAAGTTAGGACTTGAAAATCCCCGAAGACTTATCTCCCTTTCAGGCAACCCTCAAAGGACCTACCATACCGTTCATGTTGCCGGCACAAACGGCAAGGGCTCAACAGTATCAATGATCTGCTCTATGCTGAAAGCGGCAGGCATCAGAACAGGGACTTTCACGTCCCCGCACCTTGTGAGCTTCACTGAAAGGATCCAGGTTGATGGCGAGAGGATCAGTGAGGAGGACGTCCTGAGACTTTCCGTGGATATCAGGGAACGGGTGGAGAGTTCAGGGGATTTAAAACCAACCTTCTTTGAATTCGTCACTGCCATGGCATTAATTTACTTTCGGGGGCAGGGGGTGGAGTGGGCAGTGGTTGAGACAGGCATGGGCGGCAGGTTTGATGCCACAAATGTGATAAGCCCTGATATTACGGTCATTACCCCTGTGGGACTGGACCACCGGGAATTCCTTGGTGAGACACTTGAAGAGATTGCCTACGAGAAGGCGGGTATTATAAAGGAAGGCGTCCCTCTTGTGCTTGCCCCCCAGGCGGGGGATGCACTGAATACTATCCTGAAAGCAGTAAAAGAGAAAAATGCACCTGTCTATAAATACGGTGATGATTTTAGGGCAGAGATACAGGAGATGACACCAGAGGGTGTGAGGTTTGATTATATGAGTTTCGGGGTAAACTCTCAACCCGCAACCCGTAACCCGCAACCCGCAACTGAAATAAAGGGTCTCTTTACCCCTCTTACAGGTTCCTATCAGGCAATAAACGGCGCTGTTGCAGTCAGGACAGCGGAGATAGTCCTGAAATCATACAGAACCCCTGCTGCTGATGTCCCCGGGGTAATCCGTTCAGGACTTGCCGGCACATCCTGGCCGGGCAGGTGCGAACTTGTAGATTTTAAGGGGATGCCGGTACTGCTGGACGGCGCACACAACCCCGAAGCAGCCCATGCACTGTCAGAAACCCTGGGCAATGTTTACCTGTCATCATGCAGGAGAGGGAATTATGACGACCTTATACTCATCTTCGGAGCAATGGCTGACAAGGATATTAAAGAGATACTCAGCCCCCTACTGCCACTTGCCCGTACAGTCATATTTACTTCCCCCTCCTACGGCAGATCTGAAAAACCTGAGACACTGCTCAGAATAGCAAGGGGTCAGGTCTCAACATTCAACATAAATCCTGATTCCTCTCCTGTAGAGGACAAAAGTGAACAGTTATGTCAAATGTTGAGACCTGACCCCTTCCCTCAGACATTTTATGCCACACCGAACATAAAGGAAGCCCTTGAGCTTGCCGCCCGGCTTTATCGCAGAGGTGCCCTCGTTGTTATAACCGGTTCCTTCTATACTGTCGGAGAGGCACGTGAGGTAATGGGAGAGAAGGCCGTTCTTGCGAAATTAAGGGAGCATAGATAAAAGGGGTCAGGTCTCAACATTCAACATAAGTCCCGGTTCCTCTCCTGTAGAGGATAAAAAATGGACAGTTATGTTGAATGTTGAGACCTGACCCCTTCCCTCAGACATATGAAGAATCTGCAATCTATAATTATATTGTTGGTGCTTGGCTTCTTCCTCTTCCCTGCTCTCAGCAGCGCTGAAGAAGTGGAAACTTCCATTGAGGCAGAATTCCTGACGTATGACGCAGCTCAGCAGGTCTATCACCTGAGGGGGCAGGTGCGTATAAGGAGGCTGGATGCCCTTCTTCAGGCTGATGAGGCAGCGTACAGGGAAAAGACCGGAGAGGCCAGGGCCACGGGGAACGTGAGGTATGAGGACAGGTGGGTCGTTATAGAGGCAGCGAATCTTGAGATTAATATGGAGACAAAGCGGGGCATTGTCTATAATGCGCGACTCTTCTTCAAAAAGGATAATTATCATATCAGGGCAGAAGAGATCGAACGGCTTGATGAGAAGAATTACGTCATAAGAAAGGCCACATTTACAACGTGCGATGCACCTCTGCCTGCATGGTGTTTCAGTTCCAAAAAGACCGAAGTCAGGATCGGAGACAGGCTGAAGGCAAAAAATGTGCTCTTCAGGATAAAGGGTCTCCCGGTTCTGTATAGTCCGATACTATGGGCACCCATTTATACTGAACGAAAGACCGGACTCCTCGTGCCCGAGCCGGGGTTCAGAAGCGACAAGGGGTTTTTCTTTCGTCAGCCCCTGTTTCTGGCACTCGCTGACAACAGGGATGCAACTCTCTACTTTGACTTGTACTCCAAGCGGGGTATTGGCGAGGGGCTTGAATACCGCTATATTGAGAAAAAGGCCGGGGCCGGACAATGGTGGCTCTATCACCTGAGGGACAGGACACTTGGAAAGGATTTCTATGAGTTCAAGGGAAAGCACACGCTTTTCAGGAAGGACTGGCTCTCCGGTTTTCTGAATATACACTACATTAACGACAGGAGTTTTTATCAGGAATACAGTCAACAGGTACAGGTGAGGACGCGCAGGTTTCTCGAATCCACTGCAGAGGTGTTTTATCCCTTCAAAAAGGGTAGGGTCTATCTCCTTGGGAGGGCGTGGCAGGACCTCAAGGAGCCTTCTGAAGATGTTATGCAAAAGGTGCCGGAGGCCGGCATTTCACTCTATCCCTCGAAAAAAGGGCCATTATACCTCTCACTGAAAACATCATACAGCAATTTCTACTCAAAAAAACTCCTCAGGGTTCAGAGGCTTGATATCTACCCCAGGATATACCACTCCATTGGTGACTCCATACAGCTTAGCCAGGTCATCGGCCTGAGAGAGACCCTTTACAATATCAGCAACTCGGATGAATTCCCTGACAGCATTAGCCGTGAGGCATTTGACTACAGCATAAGGCTTCACACAAGGCTTCAGAGAAGATACCCTGCCTTTACCCATATCATTGAGCCCGAAGTAGGCTACAGGTTTATCCCCCCCATTGAGAACGATATCCCCCTGCTTGACAGCACAGAACTCTATCGCAGGGTTTCAACTGTTGATTTTGGCTTCAGGAACTACCTATATGGCAGAGACGGCCAAATAGCCTCTGTGCGGCTGACCGGCCTGTACGACATCCTCAAAGCAGACAACCCCTTTGGCCTGATAAGGCTTGAAGCCGCCTTGTTCCACCCCCTTAGTCTCAAACTGGACACCTCTTACAACCCGAACTCCGGTGATTTTGAGCAGATTAACTACAGTGCCTCTTTAAAGACAGGCAGGGTGGGCCTTTCATTTGGACAGAGATACTCAAAGGACGATGATATTCTTTTTTACAGAGGAGGGATATCCCTGCCTGTAACGAGCAGGCTGGCTCTGAATTCCGCCCTGTGGTACGATGCCAAAGGGGGAGGGCTTGAAGATCTGAAGCTCAGTGCAAACTACTCAGCCCAGTGCTGGGGGATAAACATAACATTCAACAGAAGGCCGGATGATTACAGCATTCTCTTTCTTGTTGAACTGAAAGGCCTCGGCACCATAAGGTTCAGCGGTATTTAAGGGCTGTTTCCATAATCCGGACTGCCTCCTCAATGTCCGCAACCTCTGTGTCAATGACCACCTCAGGGTTCAAGGGCTCCTCATAGGGTACTGCCACACCAGGGACAGGCCAACCTTTTTTGCCCTTTTCATATATATCCCTTGGTGCAGCATGGGTCTCTCTTCTGAGCCTCTCCCTTCTCAGGCATTCCGAGATGGAGCACTTCAGGTAGACCTCGGCAAAGTCAGGGATTACCTCCCTTGCAAGCTCGCGCCATCTCCGCATGTTTCCGGTGGCGTCAATGATAACATCATGCCCAAGCTCTATAAGGGTCTTTGCAGTATAGACAATGCAGCGGTATACCAACTCCCTCTCTGTCTCTGAATAGGAAGGCCTGGGGGTGACTATCTTCCTCAGTTCGTCCATCCTCAGTATTAGAAACTCCGGATGTTTCTTTCTGAAGGCCTCAGCCACTGTGCTCTTGCCGCTTCCGGGCAGGCCTGTTATCCATATAGCTTTCGGCATATCCAAACACCTCTCAATAGCTCACCTTTTCAGCTCTTTAAATAATCTATTAATGCCTGAACCTCCTTCTCTGACAGATGTCCGAACCCGGGCATCGTAGAATCCGGAAAGTTTACCCCAGGGTCTTTAATCTGCTGTCTCAACCATTCATCACTCCTCTTCTTGGAAACATCAGTCAAGTCAGGACATATGCTCCCGCCCGCCTCCTTGAATCTGTGGCAGTTGATGCAGCCTTCCTTCTGAAAAAGTGAGGCACCATCAACAGAGCATCCAAATGAAAACAGGGTTACTGCAATCGTAATAACCATGCCGGCACTGAAAACTGTTTTCAGTATGTTCATAATCCCCTCCTGTTGGTGCAGCCGTTACCCCCCTATTGAGACTTACGCCTTAAAGACCCGTCTAAGGGAATCTTTTCCTTAACCTGATAGCCCCTAATCATTATATACTTTTGCAGGGCCTTGACACGATTTAAGGGATATGGATGAGTTGAGAAGAGGTATGCAAGACGGCCGTTCTTTTCCTTTCGGGCAATCCTGTCAAGGAAATCAACGGCTCCGCCTGCATGTCCATATTTCCTGTTTAACAGGTCAACAGCCCAAAGGTCAGCCATCTTCTCCTGTCCCTGGGAAAACCTCATCTCAACATCGAGCAGGGAATTACTCATAAACTTACTGATCGAACTGTCCTGACCAAATACTGGCGCTACCATGGCCAGAAGAACCAGCCTCCGGCCAAGCCCCCTGAGGTGGTCCCTGTGAGCAAAGTGGCCTAATTCGTGGGCGAGGACAAAGGCCAGTTCATTCTCCGACTCCACCTCATCGAGGAGCCCGGAATAAACAACGATATGCCCGCCGGGCAGGGCAAGGGTATTTATCCTCTTGTCCTGAACCAGATGGACCCTGTACTGCCATCCTTTATTTTCCGGTTGGACCGATGAGAGGCTATCAAGAACCTGCTGGAGCCTTTTTTCAGCACCTGTTTCTTCTGTTCCTGTATATGTACTGCCATATAGACTGCCGAGACGTTGCTCAAATTCAGGGGATAGTCCCGGCACGATAAGGTCAACAGCAAGGCCGAGGGCAACATAGACAACAAGGGTTAAGGTCAGGACGCTGCCTAAAAGAAAAAAGAACTCCCTTATAAGAGATGTTCGGGAGATATTGACATTGCCTTCCAATTCCCTGGGAGTATATTTCACTTCCTGAAAGTAACGGCCGTTCCGTAAGCTATTACCTCGATGCTTCCAACCGTTTTTCTCCTGTTGGCATTCTGACCGATAGCAGAAGTCTCGATCCGGAGATTCAGTATGATATCAGCACCCCCGGCCTCTTCTTTCATCCTGAGTATGGCCTCCCTGCGCCCCCTGTCTATAAGGGTTAAGTAGGATTTGACCTCCCCTCCAAAGAGATTTCTCAGTCCGGCTAACATTCGCTTAAAATAATCTATGGAGATCACTACACTGCCATGTACCAGCCGTGCATCCTGAATTTCCTGACCTTTTTCTATAAAATCCCTGGCTGTTACCACAGGGAGCTTCAGGAAGTTGAGTTCCCTCTTTTTAATGGAACGGTAATGTTTCGATTCCGCCATACTGCCGGCAAAATAGCCCAATGATAAAAGCACAACAAATACAATCAGGTCCTGCATACACTCCCCCTTATTCTACACGTACGGCGGTTCCGTAAACAAAAAGTTCCGAGGCCCCCTGAGTTACCGAAGATGTGGCAAACCGGATGTTGATGACTGCGTTGGCGCCGAATTGTTCTGCCTGTTTTATCATGCGTTCCATCGCCTGTTTGCGGGAATCCTGCAGGAGTTCAGTATATCCTTTCAGCTCACCGCCTACGATATTTTTCAGCCCTGCCATTATGTCCCGGCCAACGTGCTTGGCCCTGACAGTACTTCCTGAAACAATACCGAAGTGTTCGGCGATTTTTTTGCCCGGGATTGTCTCAATGTTTGTCAGTATCATCAAATGTCCTCCTTTTATGGTATATAATAATTTTTTTCGTCTATTAAAGAGTTTAACAGTATTTTCGGTCAAATTCTACAAATATTTTTTTATGAAGCCTTGAATATATCTTTTCCTGGTGTGGTTTTTTCACTGAATTCGGGGTCTTATTTTGTGCTCCTCAAGGGCTTTGCCGGTTTATTGTATAATAAAGAACCCGAACACAGAGATATAAAGGTTGTTGGAAGGGATATTCAGTTATTGAGACCTGACAGGAGATGTTTATGAGTATACTTGACGGGATTATCGAGAAAAAGAGGGCAAGGCTTGATGCCTGCAAGGTAAAGACCCCGCTTGTTGAGATCAGGGCAAGAGCCCTTGATGCCCCTGCCCCACGGGGCTTCTCCTCAGCCATAAGGAGGCCCAAAGGGGAAAAGTTACGGCTTATTGCAGAGATAAAAAAAGCATCGCCCTCAAAGGGCCTGATACGGGAGGATTTCGACCCGGCAGGAATTGCCGCTGTCTATGAAGAGAGTGGGGCTTCTGCCATATCGGTACTTACCGAGGAGGATTTTTTCCAGGGCAGTATTGATTACATGCCCATTGTGAAAGAGTCTGCCGGACTGCCGGTGCTCAGGAAGGATTTCATCTTTGATGAATATCAGGTTTATGAGGCCAGGGCCAATGGAGCTGACGCAATCCTGCTTATAGCTGCAATGCTGGGCAGGTCACAGGCTGAAGAACTCTTTCACCTTGCCGGAGAGCTTGGCCTTTCTGTCCTCTTCGAGGTTCATCACTGGAAAGAACTTGACACAGCCCTCCTCATTGACGTCCCGGTCATCGGCATAAACAACCGTGACCTCAGGACACTGGAGATTAACCTCAATACAACCGTGGAACTTTTGAAGGATATTCCTGAAGGAAAGACCGTGGTAAGCGAGAGCGGGATAGAGAGACGCGAGGACGTGGATTTTCTTTCAAAGACCCGTGTGGATGCACTGCTGATTGGTACAGCCTTCATGAAGGCTGAGGATATAGGGAAGAAGGTTAGGGAGCTTTTCAGATGAGAAATCTGTTTCAGAGGTTATCAGTTTACGTCTGAGAATCTAAACTCCGGTACCCAATCCTGATTCCCTGTTCTGAACAAGCAGCTTGGGGCCATCCTTAACTACTTCAACTTACGCCTTATGATATACTGTTGTTGAGTCATGTGCCTTCCTCCTTTGGTTAAGTTATTTTTGTTGGGTTAACTAACCGGAAGGCCTTGACTCATTTTTTTTTCATATGAGTCTTGAACTGTCAACGCTATTCGTGACTATCCCACCCCCCATCTATCATATCCCGCTCCTCGACGACCACACCCAGAACATTCAGGACGACTCTTCGCCCTCTCTCGAACCTCAATTTCTATTGTTGCTTTCCCTTCTCCCTCTACCCAGCTAACCCTTCCATATAAAAATGACTTGATTTTTAGTACCCGGTTTAGGATAACCTTTAGTTGCATCCTGCCTCCTTTGCTCTGTCAGTTGGTTGTTCTTCACTTCCATTTTGACAGACTTGGAGCAGGATGCGCTACTTTATTCCATCTCCCTCTTTCTCTCTCCTCTTCCTTCATCCTTTGCTTTACCCACGAATTTTCCTGAAGAGCCGAAAGTTCAAGTATTAAACGACAGGAGTTCCCCAATGTGAATTTTACCTTTACTACTCTTCCGGATAATGAAATACTGTAGGCAGAAGAAACAACCGGTGTTTTATAAAACACCAAAAGTCTCTCCAAATGCTTTAACCGGGGGAGAACCCCTTTTTTTCTCTCGGGGCCGTCCTGTTTCAACTAAGGATGTGACATGACCTGGCTTTGAGCTACAGCAACTAATTACACTTTAGAGATGTGTTACACTGACAACTTACGGAAACAATTATATAGACAGACAAAATAAACAGGAAATAAAATGAACAAAGAAACAGAAAACCCAAACTCATCTTCCCAATTCCTCAAGCCGGATGGAGGAAAGACAAAATCCAATGCGATTGAGATTCCATCCATTTCTTTGCCAAAGGGTGGTGGAGCAATCCGGGGGATTGATGAGAAGTTTTCCGTGAATGCGGTAAATGGTACAGCTTCTTTTTCCGTACCCCTTCCTTTCTCTCCTGCCCGGGGTGCTTCACCTGCATTAGGGTTGTCTTATAATTCCGGTGCCGGAAATGGTGTTTTTGGTTTAGGGTGGGCGTTGAGTTTGCCAGCTATAAAACGTAAAACCGACAAAAAACTCCCCCGGTATATGGATGAAACGGATTCAGATACCTTCCTTTTTTCTGAGGCTGAAGACCTCGTTCCGGAATTCAGAAAAGAAGCAGATGGCAGTTTTAGCAAGGATCCGGATGGGAACTACATAATTAAGGAAAAAGATTCAGCAGACGGCATATTTACTATTCGATTCTATAAACCCAGAATTGAAGGTTTATTTGCCCGGATTGAGCGGTGGTCAGGCAAAACATCACAAGAGATTAAATGGCGGGTAATTACGAAAGAGAACGTAACGACACTTTTTGGCTGGAGCTCTGCATCCAGAATTTCCGACCCGAAAGATGCAGGCAAAATATTCGAATGGCTGCCTGAATTCGTCTTTGATGACAAAGGTAATTGCTCCCAATATATTTATAAGAAAGAGGATAGTGCAGGTTTTGATGACTCACTCATACATAATCGTAACCGCTTTGAAAGCGGAAACATCACATACACCAATTTATATTTAGAAAAGGTTTTATACGGCAATAAAACCCCTTACAAAATTTTCAACGACCCCTTTCCTCCTGTAACAGATTATTTTTTCCAAACGATATTTGACTATGGTGAATACAATACAAATGCTCCTTACGATATAACAAATGCCTGGAACTTTCGAAAAGATGCTTTTTCAGAATATAAAGCGGGTTTTGAAATCCGCACTGCCCGGTTGTGTAAAAGGGTCCTGCTTTTTCATTATTTCAGTGAATTACCCGGAGGTTCAGCTTTAATAAAATCTGTAGATTTTAATTACGATACCACTACGGAAAAAGATTTCACATTCCTAACCTCCATGACTTTTTTCGGATACATTAAACAGGCCGATGGAACGTATACCCATAAAAACCTTCCTCCAAACGAGTTTGAATATCAAAAACACGATTGGAATAAGGGAGTAAAAACCATTTCAGCGGAAGATTTGATACATGCCCCAGCCGGATTGGATGGAGCACAATATCAATTCACTGATTTATTCAATGAAGGTCTTTCCGGCATACTGACCGAACAGGGTGAGGGTTGGTTTTACAAACACAATTTAAGTGATGGTAAGTTTACACAGGCCAAATTAGTCTCACCCAAACCCTCCTTTGCAGGCCTTGGCTCACAGTTGCAATTGATGGATCTGGATGCGGATGGATGTAAACAGATAGTAAATCTTAATAATGAACCCAAAGGTTACTTCGAATTAAGCGACGAAGAAGAGTGGCAGGCTTTCCGGACTTTTGAAAATCTACCCAATATCAATATGGGAGATACAAATGCCCGCATGCTTGATCTTAATGGGGATGGCAAACCAGAGGTCTTAATTACAGAAGATCATGTATTTACCTGGTATGAATCTGCAGGGAGAAAAGGATTTGAAACTGCTAATAAAACAGTGAAGCCTTTCGATGAAGAAGCCGGTCCGCATATTGTATTTGCTGACCCCGAACAAACCGTTTTCCTGGCAGATATGTCTGGTGATGGCTTAACGGATATAGTAAGGATTAGAAACGGAGAAGCATGTTACTGGCCTAATCTGGGTTACGGAAAATTTGGGAGAAAGGTGGGTATGGATCATGCCCCTGTTTTTGACCATCCCGATTCATTTAATCCCTCTTATTTGCGATTGGCAGACATAGACGGCTCCGGCACTACGGACATCATTTATCTGGGAAAAAACAAGTTTAGCTGCTGGATGAATTTAAGTGGAAACGCATTCAGCGTCACGCCTTTTGAAATAGCTGACTTCCCTGAAATACACAGCCAGGCTAAAATCACGGTTACCGATCTGTTAGGCAATGGCGTAGTTTGTATCGTTTGGTCAAGCAATTTATCCAAAGATGTTCAAGCTCCTTTGAAATACATTGACCTGATGAACAGCAAGAAACCGCATATCATGGTTGCTTACAAAAACAATCTCGGCAAAGAGGTTTCGCTGGAATATACCCCTTCCACCAGGTTTTACATTGAAGACAAGCTTGCAGGCAAACCATGGGTTACCAAACTGCATTTCCCTGTCCATTGCATCTCAAAAACCGAAACGAGAGATACCATATCGGGTTACCGCTTCATCAGCTCTTACAAATATCATCACGGGTATTACGACCATGCAGAAAGAGAATTCAGGGGCTTTGGTATGGTGGAACAAACAGATGCCGAACATTTCGAGCATTGGGTCAAAGGCGATGCCGGCAATATTGTTGACCGGGAACTGCACCAGGAACCGGTCATTACCAAAAGCTGGTTTCATACCGGAGCATTTTTAAGCAGGGAAAAAATACTCAACCAGTTTGCACATGAATACTGGTATGAAGAAATGAATCGGGAGGGCTTTCCCGTAGTGAACCATGAAACGCCTTTGCCCGATGCACGGCTTCTCGCTGCCCCGGGATTGGATGTATCCATCATAGACCACCTCAGCGCACAAGAATGGCGGGAAGCCTTGCGGGCCTGCAAAGGCATGGGCCTGCGTTCGGAAGTCTTTGCAAAGGATGCGCCGCTTGTTAGCGCTACGCCGGCTCAATGCCGGAAAGAATTAACTCCCTATTCCGTTGCTGCCCATAACTGTGTCATAGAACTACTTCAGCCAAAAGGGCAAAACAAACACGCTATTTTTGTTGTTAAAGAAAGTGAAGCCATCACCTACAGCTACGAGCGAAATACAGAAGACCCACGAATTGCCCATACCCTGAATATAAAATTAGATGAATATGGAAATGTATTAGAATCCGCCTCGGTGGTTTACCCGAGAATGATCGCGGATACTTCTTTGCCCATAGAAACACAGGAAACCCAGAACAAAACGCTGATTACTTATGTACAGAATAAATTCACTAATGACATAGATACTGACAATGAATACCGCCTGCGACTGCCTTCAGAAGTAAAAACCTATGAACTGAAAGGTGTGGCAAAAGCCAATCCTTTATACACAGTCGGTGATTTTGAGAACATCTTATCTGCTGCTAATGAAGTAGATTATCATCAAACAGAAACCAATCCTGCACCGGGAACTTCCCAAAAAAGATTGATTGAGCATATGCGAACCACATTTTGCAAAAATGACCTCACCGGAGCTTTAGCTTTATATCAGTTAGAATCAAAAGGACTCCCTTTTGAAAGCTATCAATTGGCTTATACGCCTGCCCTTATTGCCGATCTTTTTGGCGCAAAGGTAAATGCAGCCCTGATGCTGGAGGGTAAATTCACCCACAGCGAGGGCGATGACAACTGGTGGATCCGTTCGGGAACTACTCAGTTTATTGAAGGAGTAGAAACCGCAACTGATGCTCAAAATCGCTTTTACTCACCTATCTCCTATACCGATCCCTATGGCGCTAAAACGCAGGTGAAGTATTACAGTAATTACTTCCTTTTTATTGAAGAAACAGAAGATACATTAGGCAATAGGGCATTGGTTGACCTTTTCGATTTCCGCACCCTTTCACCGAAAAGAATGAAAGATCCTAATGACAATTTTTCAGAAGCATTGTTGGATGAACTGGGTTTGGTGAAGGCTATGGCTGTGTTCGGCAAAGGCAATGAAGCCGATGACCTCACAGGATTGAATGAGTTTTCTTCTCCTGCTGAAAATACATTGGTCAATGATTTCTTCAATGCACCGGCTTCCGATGTATTGGTTACGCATGGTAAGAGTTTATTGCAGCACGCTACTGCACGATTTGTCTATGACTTTGATGTGTATAAAAATTCCGGCAAGCCGGTAGTGGTTGCCTCCATTGTCCGGGAAGAACATTTTCAGAAAAACAACGATTCCCCTGTCCAGCTCAGTTTTGAATATTCCAACGGCTTAGGACAGGTGGTGATGAAAAAAGCACAGGCAGAGCCCGGGTTTGCCAAACAAGTGACAGTCAATCCTGATGACACATATGCCATTTCCGAAATTGACACTTCCACTCTCATCCCAAAACAGCTTCGCTGGATAGGCAACGGCAGAACGGTACTGAACAACAAAGGCAATGCCGTAAAACAATACGAACCTTATTTCTCGGTAACGCATCAATACGAAGACCTGAAAGAATTGGTGGAAACAGGGGTTACACCCATCCTGCATTACGATGCTATGGGGCGGCTTATCAAAACTGAAATGCCTGACAATACTTTCTCCAAAACCGTATTTGATGCATGGAAGCAAAGCATCTATGACCCCAACGATACGATATTGGAATCTTCCTGGTATCATAACCGCACCAATCGCCTGATAGATGCTGAATTGACAGCAGCAGGCAAAGACCCCGGTAGAGAAAAGGTTGCAGCCGATAAAGCCGCCAAACATGCCGGCACACCTGCTATACAACATTTCGATACTTTGGGCAGGTCGGTATTATCTGTTGAGCATAATAGGAACATTGCCACAGATGCCGATGAATTTTATCACACGAAAGTAACTCTTGATACCGAAAGTAACCTACGCCGTGTAACCGATGCTCGGGGCAATGTGGTCATGCAATACAAGTACGATATACTGGGCAATAAAGTATATCAAAACAGCATGGATGCCGGTCAACGCTGGCTGCTCATCAATATTCTTGGAAACCCTTTACGCACCTGGGACGAACGCAACCATGAGTTTCAATATTTCTATGACACCCTGCACCGTCCCATACAAAGCAAAGTAATAAGCGGGGATGGTGATACGCCGCTTGATAATGTGTTTGACAGAATATTCTATGGGGAAAGTGAACCTGATCCAGAACTAAAAAATCTCAAAGGCCAGGTTGTAAAACACTACGACACCAGCGGGGTAATAGAAACGCCTGAATACGATTTTAAAAGACAACCCAAGTCAACGACCAGAAGGTTATTCAAAAACTATAAAGCCGTAGCTAACTGGATAGATGCTAACCTGCTTACAGACCTTGAAGCCGAAAGCTATACCTTTATTACAGAAACAGACTCCCTCGGCAGAATTACCCGGCAAACCGCACCTGATGGCAGTATCATCACCCCTTCGTACAACGAAGCAGGATTGCTCAATAACGAAAGCGTTACCCATGCCGATCCTGCCATTACCACTGCCTACATCAAAGACATTGACTACAATGAGAAAGGCCAGCGTAATAAAATCATTTATGGCAATGATGTCATTACCAAATTTTACTACGATAAAGAGACATTCCGGCTCAAACGTTTAGAAACCAAAAGACAAAACAACGACCCGCTTCAAGATTGGTATTATACCTTCGACCCAGTAGGCAATATAACCCATATTGAAGACAAAAACATTCCGGTGGTATTTTTTGATAACCAAAAAATCACGGGAGTTTCTACCTACACTTACGATGCCCTATATCGACTGGGTGAAGCCACAGGCAGGGAAAACAATGCCCCACTTTCTTTTGATAGCAAAGACAATTGGAGCGATGCTGCTTTTATGCATCATTTGAATCCAGGCGATCCGATGGCTGTGCGGAATTATACACAACAATACCAATACGATGGTGTGGGGAATATTTTACAAATGCGGCACCAGGCAGCCGGTAACAGCTGGACAAGAAACTACAACTACCAGGTTGCAAATAACAGGTTGATTAATACCCAGGTAGGCTTAGAAACTTATACCTATCCACACCATGCTCAGCATGGCTTTATGACTGCCATGCCGCATCTGGAAGACATGGACTGGAACTTTAGAGAAGAACTCATAAAAACCATACGCCAGAGACGTACTGATGGCGGCACACCTGAAACCACTTACTATCAATACGATGGGCAAGGGCAACGAATCAGAAAAATAACCGAAACCCAGGCCGATGCAGGCATTACTCCAACCAAAAAAGAAGAACGAATTTATATAGCAGGATACGAACTCTATAAAAAACATAGTGGCACTCATGCAGGGTTGGAACGAATCAGCCTAAGCCTGATGGATAAGCAACACCGTTTCGTGATGATTGAAACCAGAAATGATGTGTATGATGGAACAGAAAAACATCTCGTTCGATATCAGCTACATAACCATCTCGCTTCTACTTCTTTAGAATTAGATAATGGGGCCCAGGTCATCTCTTACGAAGAACACCATCCATTTGGCACAACAGCCTACCAGGCCAAAAACGAAACCATTAAATCTGTTGCCAAGCGCTATAGATATACCGGCATGGAGCGGGATGAGGAGACAGGGTTGGAGTATCATAGCGCGCGATATTATCTGCCCTGGCTTGGAAGGTGGTTGAGCGCTGACCCGATTGGGATGGGGGATGGGGTAAATTTGTATAGGTATTCTCAAAATAAACCTATAATTAACATTGATCAAAAAGGTACACAGGTGAATTCTGGTGATCCTACAGATCCCAATAATTTTGCTGATTTTGAAAGTTATAGGGGAGCAAATTCTGGCCAACCTGAAGATGTTGTTTGGGCTGTTTGGGTAGATGCAAATCAAGACAATCCTGCCGCATTAGGATCAGGAGTAACCAATTCCCCTACAGCGTCGGATTCGCTTTCATCAGGGACATCATCGGGGGGTGATGAGTGGGAACTCCTCGATAATCCTATCTGGAATGCAACCACCAATAACGCTATGAGCGGTACGGCAGCATTAATTGAGAATGTTAATCCAATCATAGTCAATATGCCAACATTTAGAAATCTACTCATTAGAGTAGGTGGAATGAGAGGGTGGGGTACAGCATTGAGAGCGGAAGATGTTTTATCCTTCCCGGTGTCCAGAGCGCCAGGCCTATTGGGTCCTTCCGGTTCAGTTGCTGGCAGCAACCTCCCCATGGGGATGAGCAGAGTCAGCGCGGTCCTGGCTCCGCTGGGAGTAATAAGCAATGCCGCAGGTATTTATGACGAAATCACTCGACCAAGTGGTGAGCCTGGAGGTTCAGGGCTTGAAAGAGGAGGAAATATTATATCAAATTCGGCAGGCCTTTTCTCTTCCGGAGTGGGTACAATTGCATTAACAGGCTCAGGCTTGACAGCATTAGGGGCTACAAGCACAGGAGCAGCGGTAACAGGATCAGTTGCGGCATTAGGTCCTGCTGCTGCTGTTGCTGGCGCTGGTGCGGGAGGATACGCATTAGGTCGGTTAGGTGATGAAGCTGTTGGTGGATTAATGGATTTGACAGGAGCAAGTGATTTGATTGATAGTGCACGAGGGATTAGGCGTCCTGAAGGACAGCATGGAGACTATAGCATCAGCGGCATGGGTGCTGATGCCGCCACATTAGCTGATCAAGGCGTTACATCAGTAATGCGTAACATTGGGGTGTTTGATGAATCTAGACCTGCATACACTCAGACCTTGGGGTGGCGTTTAGCAAATATTTTGCCCTCCTGGTTGCAGTAATATAGAATTAATGAATTCAAATAAATAATACTGAAATTCAGTATACGAAGGAGATACCATGGCAAAGCAAATAGAAAAACAAAAACCAAACCTCGTTCTCGGTCGAGTAACAGACAAACTCAACCGCCCTTTAGCAAATCTCATCGTGCAAGCATATGACAGGGATATGCGGAGCGAAGAACTATTAGGTGAAAGCATCACCGACAAGAACGGTAAATACGAAATTACCTGGTTGCACAGCCAGTTAAGCGGTAGGGGCAAAAAAGAAGCGGATATTGCCATTAAGGTTTTGACACGGAAAAAGAGAACACTGCTTTTTGCGTCAGACGTGGATGCGGTAAGGTTTAATGCTTCGCCAAGGGAAGAGATCAACATTACTATTAAGACGGCTATTAAGCCTGAAGTGGTGGAGTATGACCATATCTTAAAAGAGGTTGGTTTCCTTGCCAATAAAGTCGCCATCACCGATTTGCAGGAAAATGAACAACACAGAGACATCAGTTTCCTCTCCAGAGAAGCTGAAATACCTGCGGAAAAAATAGAACATTTGGTGGTAGCCCACCGCTTGAGTGAGGCATCTAAAATTGATGCTGCCTTTTTCTATGCCCTGCTCAGGAAAAACACCTTGCTTAAGAACGACTTTGCCAAATCATTCCATGCAAGGTTGATGATTGATATCAACACAGAGATACAACCATTGCTCTATGATGTGGCATTGGCGGACCCAAAAACCATTCAGCGCGATGTGGAAGCTGCCGTGAAAGAAATGATTGTCTCTTCCAAAGTAGCCAAAGAATGCAAACGAAATGTGGAGCAATTGCAACAATACAGAAAGAAGGCGGAAGAATACTATAAAAATGAGCATCCCCGTAAAGTGCTTAACATCATCAGCCGCTTTGTGCTGGAAGATAAAATCAGCGAAATAGGCAAACTCTTCCAGGAAAATAAAAATGACCTGAATGTTTTTCTCAAAAAAGTTACTGACGATTCCTTTTTCAAAAGCGATGAAAAAGCAAAAGAAGCAAAAGCATCCATTGCATTGGGTGAGTTATTAGGTTTTGATGAAGCAATCATATCCCAGGTAAAGGAATCTCAAAAAATCAGAAAAACGGAAGATGTAAGGAAGCTGGCGGTTTTGAACAAAGCCGGCTGGAAAGAGGTTCTTACAAAATCTGCTGCTAAAATAAATTTGGCTGGTAAGCCAATAGACAAAAAACTGATTGATTTACATGCCTCTTCTTTGGTTCGTAAAATGGAAAAAGAATTCCCGACAATTGCGTTTTCAGCTCAATTAGCAAGGGAAAAAAAGAAGAACATTATTTTAAAAAACCACAAAGAAATCACTGAATTTCTTACTATGCATGATGATTTTGATTTGCAGCACAGCAACATAGATCTTTTCCTGAAAAAGAAAAAACTTGCTGCAAAGAAAAATGAAGCCATGCGGGAAGAATTAAAATCCGTACAGCGCGTTTTTAAATTAGTTCCTCACTACAGTAAAACCAATGCTCTTCTAAAACAGAATATACATTCTGCACAAAGCATTGCTGCTATAGGCGAAACCCGCTTTGTAAAAGAAATAGCCCCAAAAGCCGGTATTGAAACAAAAGAAGCCGAAGCCATTTTCAGAAGGGCAGAAAGAACCAATACAGCTGCCATGCTCATAGTTGGTGAACTACAAGACACCATGCGTGCGATGGATGTCCCGGCTTTAGAAATGAAATCTCTTGCCATGAAGTTGGAAGCGGTAAGCAGAGATTTTCCTAATCTAAAGTCGCTGTTCAAACTTACCGATACCTGTGCCTGCGAACATTGCCGTTCGGTGTATAGCCCGGCAGCATATCTGGTAGAGATACTACAGTTTTTGGATAAGAGGAGCGTTACTAACCTTACGGTAACCCCACATGTAACCACCAATCTTGCCAAAGATGTATTGTTTGAACGCAGGCCCGATTTAGGCGAAATTGATTTGGGATGCGAAAACGCCAATACACCTGTGCCTTACATTGACCTGGTGTGTGAATTATTAGAAGAAGCGGTGGCACCGGATGCAGGTATCTTTTATACTGGTTTACTCTCTGACGGAGCGGACCCTTTAACGGGAAAAATTTCAACTGCTTTGCTTGCAGCACTGCAAACAGATGGTATGCCAGTAACAGATCAGGCACAAATTTACCGTACTGAAGAAGCGACAACTGTAAACGCACCCGAAACGCCACCTTATAAGCCCCATTATTTGAGGGACAAAAAAGCGGTTTGCAAAATCATCAACACCGGAGGAAATAATTATAAAGTATTCCGGTTGCGACAAACCCTTTCTTCTGCCGAAGAATTAGCAGCAGCGCCTGAGTATGTGAATGCCAAAGCTTATGATACTTTGCGGAATAATGCTTACGCTTTCAAACTTCCATTTGATTTAAACCATACCGAAGCTAAAGCCTATTTCATGCGATTTGGTATAGAACGCCATACTTTGATGGCGGATTTTCAATCAGCAGGAAATCCGGCTGATGAAGCAATCGCTGCGGAGAAGTTGGGATTGACGAATGCGGAAAGGAAATTGATTGTTACACCTAAGGCCAGCCTAGTTGACCAGCAATTATATTGGAATGCTCCGGCTCAGTGGGGCACGCCTGTTGTTTCTGGGAATGTGGTAGATTACATGAAGGTGGTTGATCACTTCCTTACGAAAACAGGATTGACTTATAAAGAACTGGATTTATTGCTTTCTTTAAAATTTATTGATCCTTCTGGAAATATCTTCATGGAACATCATTATGATGACCCTACAGTAGATAAACCGATTATTTCGTGTGATACAACAAAAAAAGATATTGCCAATCTGGACTATGCGGCATTAGATCGAATTCATCGTTTTTTGATGCTGCAAAAGAAAACGGGCTGGAAATTGGAGGTATTGAATGAAATCATTTCACAAGCTAACCTTGGCAATGGGCAACTCAATGATACATGCTTAATCAAAGCAGCAGACTTAGCAAGGATTTCCGAAGAAACAAGCATTAAAATAGAAGAGTTGATAGGCTTTTATGGTGATATTCCACACCAAACATTGAAAGATGATGCTCCAAAACCTCTATATCATCAGGTATTCTTAAACAAAGCAAAAAATGGGTTTATTGATGACCTGCTGCTGTTACCTGAAGAAAAAACCGGTTCGGAATTGCTAAATGATGTCAAAAATAGCTTATCGGTTTGTCTGCAATTATCAGAACAGGATTTTGATAAAATAGCACTTGCAGGAAACATTACAACCTATGGCTCACCTACATTTGGTGTTAACAATCCAAACAAATTCACCAATCTAAGCTACCTGTTTGCCGCATCAAGATTGATAAAGAAACTGAAGCTTAAGACAGATGATTTCTTAATACTTACCGAACTCACCGGACTGAACATATCCGATTCGCCCGAAAAGACATTGGAATTTGTAGAAGCAGTTGCTGATTTTAAAAAATCTCCTTTAAAAACAGCGGATGTAAAATTCATGCTCCGACATGAAGCGACCAATCTTGCTGACCGGGAAATCAAAGATGATAAGATTACCCAAATACTGGAGAAATTACAAAAGGATTACCAGAGTAATTTTACTGCAAACAAGTCTCCTTTTGATGTCAATTTATCTGCCGACGAGCAGAAAGAAAGATTGCAAACTGCGTTATCCAAACTGAGAGGCATTGGAGAAGAAGATGTAAAAATATTTATTAAATTCATTGACAGGGGCTGGACATCGGCAAATGATGCAAAGACATTTACGGATGACAAACTAAACGGCTTATTTGATACAGCAACTCTTAAAACAAGCATTGATGCTTTAGCAGCAGCACCCGGCCCTGATATCAGCAATGAACAGAAGGATTTAGTCAAAGCCTTCTTAGATGCCATAGCAGATTATCAGTTTCATTTTGGTAAGCTATCCATTCTTGAGCAAAGCCTCTCTACTACTTTTAAGGCAGATTCAGAACTGGTGAAGATTGTTTTGGAATATGCCATATTAAAACAGCCTGCCCCAGGGACCAGCCCCCTATCGGATATCCTGCTTTCAGATACCCTTATTGATGTAGATATTACACATACAATTCCTGTTTTGCCGGTCATTGCCAGCGCTGCTTTTGCTGATCAGTATCGTGCTATCCGGCTGCTGCATAAGTTATTCCCTTTGGTAAACGCTTTTAAATTGGGCAATCAGGAGGTAGCCTGGTTCTTTGAAAATAATACAGCATTGGGATGGCTTATGTTGGATGACATTCCGTATGAAGCAGGACAGATAGCGATTGATTATGGCAAATATGCCGCTTTTGTAGAAATTATTGAGCTATCAAAACAATTGACACCTGTGCCCAACCCTGCAGATGCAGAATCGCCAATCACTTTTCTCACCATTGCAGAAATGCTCTTACCCGCTGGCGCTGCTACCCGACTTCAATTTCTGGAGGCATTTTCATTATTGACAGGATACAACAAGGAAGATGTGGATGCAATTGATGCCCATTTTTTACCGGTATTTGACCTTAGCAAGTATAGATATGTAAAAACATGGAAATCTATAAGCGATTGTACCGAACATCTAAGAAAGTTAGGTTCAACCGTTGCCCAGGTCAAGGAATATATCAAACCGGTATTAACAAGTGCTGATACAAATCTTCTGCGTACTGCACTGAAAGCACGATATGACGAAGATACATGGCTGGGCACACTCAAGGAAATCATGGATGCTATCCGTCCTCAAAAAAGAGACGCTTTAGTGGCTTATCTTTTGGCTGCGAATCCAGAAATGAAAGACGAGAACTATTTGTATGATTTTTTCCTGGTAGATGTTGAAATGGAAGCCTGCATGCCTTCTTCCAGGATTGTACAGGCGCATGGAACCATTCAGCTTTTTGTGCAGCGCTGCCTGATGGGGTTGGAATCTAAAGCGGCAGCCGACGTAGACAACGATAGAAGCTGGGAGCAATGGAAGTGGATGAAAAATTACCGTGTATGGGAAGCCAACCGCAAGGTGTTCTTATATCCCGAAAACTGGATTGAGGCGGAGCTCAGAGATGACAAGTCCTTCTTGTTTACAGAACTGGAAAATGAGTTACTGCAGAACGAACTTACTGAATTTACAGCTGAAGAAGCATTGATCAGGTATCTTGAAAAATTAGACAATATTGCATTCCTTGAAGTGGTAGCGACCTGGTACCAGTCGGATATTAAAACCATGCATGTCTTTGCCCGAACCAAAGGCGGAGACCCGGCCATTTATTACTACAGAAGATTTGAACAGGAGAGATACTGGACGCCATGGGAGAAAGTAGAATTGGATATTACAGGAGACCACCTGTTAGCCTTTGTCCGCAATAACCGCCTGAGTCTGGCATGGCCTGTATTTAGTGAAGAGCCTGATCCTGGACAGGGCGCAACCCTTCCGAACCAAAGTGACCCAACCGAACAGCCTGTTGATAAGCCAAGAAAAAAACTGAAAATACAACTGGCGTTCAGTGAGTTTGCCAATAAGAAATGGCAGCCGAAAAAGATATCGAAGGATGCGATTAAAACACCTCCGGATGCGGACCCCAACAATCCGATTTATACGGATGAGGATATACCGAGGGGTAATTTAAAACTTTTTTACAATGAATTTGCCCAGCAAGTCGTGGTATTCAATACAATTAAAAAATCAGTTTATTATAATGAGTTTGAGACCCAGCCCGTCGACGATGAAGTATTATCCGGCGCTTTTGATATAACAGGCTGTAAGGGTTATCCTGAACTGGCACCGGCTAAACCTTTCACTTTGGACTTTATCCCCAAGTTTAGCGATACAAAATTGATCGATCAGCGTTACAAGGAACAGGCATTAGACTTGACTAATGATCTGTCTGTTTTGAGTGTCCATTCTATTTTAGCAAATATGCCATTTGATGAAATACTGAGTAAAACACCTGGTTTTTTCAGGCTCACGTATCCTCACCAATTTACCAAAATTGACTTTGTGGCCTTAATTTTAGAATTGCTTCATTTGTATTTTTCAGGGAAAGACCGAAATTACCGATCAATTAAAATACCTCTTGGCACATTACTCCCTTACTTTAAAGAAGACAGCATTCATGCCTATGTGATTATTCCAGGGTTCTATAATATAGAAAAGGACGAAAATAGTGGAGATGAAGTCTATGTTAAAAGAACCGGCTCGGATGTGATGCAGCTTATTGAGGATGTTGCAGCCTTCATTAAAAAGATTGTTCTATATCAATCCGACCCAACAGAAGATAAAACCAAAGAGCTGCTTGATGATTTCCAAAAAATTGTGGACGAGCTAAAAGTATATGGCGGATTGAAATATGGGGAGCAGTTCAAAAATATGTACTATCCATTGGTCTGCCAGCTGAGAACCACACTATACAAACATGGAATTTCTGAGTTAATGAGAAGGGAGACTCAGATGCAAACTGCTCCTTTCAATTTTAATATGTATTATCTGCCAAGCCCAATTGTTCCATTGTCCTATCCGGTTGAGGATTTGGATTTCAGCAGTGATGGAAGTTACAGCGTCTATAATTGGGAGTTATTCTTCCACGTTCCGTTTTTATTGGCTACCCGACTCACCAAAAATCAACGCTTTGAAGAAGCGATGACCTGGTTTCACTATATGTTTAATCCAACCGGGGCATTGGAGGGAAGCACACCGCAAAAATACTGGGTAACTAAACCATTTTATTTGACTCAGGATAACGATTATGTCAATCAGCGAATTGATACCTTGCTCTATAAAATTGCCGACCCCAATACATCTGAAAGAAAAGAACTTGAATTTGCCATTGAGCAATGGAGAAACAAGCCTTTCAAACCGCATGTAGTAGCACGTTTCAGGCCTGTAGCCTACCAAAAAGCATTGTTGATGAAGTACATTGACAACCTTACAGAGTGGGGAGATTATTTGTTCCGCCAGGATACGATGGAGTCCATTATCCAGGCTACACAGATGTATATTTTGGCTGATAAATTATTAGGACCAAAACCGCGTACTATTCCTCCGACTATTAAGTCTCCGTATGAAACCTATAACCAGATGGAGGCTAAATTAGATGCCTTTGGCAACGCATTAATTGATTTGGAAAATATTTTACCTGATTTCTCAGCATTGCCTGAAGGTGGTGCGGAATTGCCGCCGGGCCCGGTTACTTTATCCATGCTTTATTTCTGCATTCCGCAAAACGACAAAATGCTGGAGTATTGGGATCGAATAGCTGACCGCTTATTTAAGGTTAGGCATTGCCAAAACATTGACGGTGTTGAACGCACCCTGGCCCTGTTTGCGCCGCCTATTGATCCGGGCATGTTGGTGCGGGCTGCGGCGGCAGGGCTTGATATTTCATCCATCCTGGCAGGCATAAATGCTCCTACGCCTTATTATCGTTTTAATGTGCTTTCTCAAAAAGCAACTGAATTGGCCCAGGAAGTCAGAGGTCTTGGCAGTTCATTATTGCAGGCCTTGGAAAAGAAAGATGCCGAAGCCGTGTCTTTGTTGCGTAGTGAATTGGAGATTAAGGTACTCAATGCGGTAAAAGATATGAAGCTTCTACAAATTAAGGAAGCTAAGGAACAGATTGAGATTCTGAAAAGGACGAAGGCGGTTACGGAAGAAAGGAATAAATACTATTCGAACATTGAAAAGATAATTTCGAAAGAGCAATTGAATCTTGATAAGTTAAGTGAGTCTCATGACTTTCAAATGGCATCTCAAATAACTCAAACATTGGCAGGGGTAGTCGCTTTAATTCCTGATCTTGTAGGTGGAGCTTCTGGATTCGGAGGAAGCCCTCATGTAGTAGTACAATGGGGTGGTCTTAATTTGCTGGGTGCAGCAAAGTCAGCATCAGATGTTTTAAATATTTTTAGTACTGCAGCATCTTATGAAGCTGGGAGAGCGTCTATTTTAGGAGGATATGAAAGAAGATTTGATGATTGGAAACTACAAGAACGCCTGGCTAAAAAAGAATTGGATCAAATCGACAAGCAGATTGTCGCAGCAGAAATTCGCAAAGAACTATCAGAAACAGATTTGAATAATCATGAACTGCAAATTGACAATGCCAAAAAGACCGATGAATTTATGCGTACCAAATTCACCAATAAAGAATTGTATGATTGGATGATCGGGCAAATCAGTTCTGTATATTTCCGGGCTTATCAATTGGCGCACGATTTTGCCAAGAAAGCAGAGCGGAGCTATCGTTTTGAATTGGGGAATGATGATTCTTTTATCTCTTATGGCTACTGGGACAGCATGAAGAAAGGCTTGCAGAGTGCAGACCATCTCATCTACGACATCAAGCGAATGGAAACGAGCTATTTAGATAAGAACAAACGGGAATATGAGATGACCAAACATATTTCTCTTTCCATGTTAGATCCGTTGGCATTGGTAAAACTGAGAGCAACAGGGGTAAGTGATTTTGAAGTGCCGGAGGTTTTGTATGATATGGACCATCCTGGGCAATACTTCAGAAGGATAAAATCCGTGAGTATCAGTTTGCCTTGTGTAGCCGGGCCTTATACATCGATAAGCGCCAAACTCTCCTTGGTTAACAACAGGTATAGAAAAAACACAAATCCTGATAATCTTGCCACAACCGGATATCTCGAAGACCACGGCAATGATGAGCGTTTTGTTTACAATGTCGGAGCTATTCAATCTATTGCTGCCAGCAATGCCCAAAACGACAGCGGCATGTTCGAACTGAATTTCCGGGATGAACGCTACTTGCCTTTTGAAGGCACCGGAGCCATTAGCAGTTGGAGATTAGAACTTCCAAAAGAAGTGCGTCAGTTTGATTACAATACGATTTCAGATGTTATTGTTCATGTAAAATATACAGCCAGAGAAGGCGGCTCGGCACTGCTCGGATTAGCTGAAACTTCATTAAAAACTCGCCTCGCTGCAATCAAGGAACAGCTTAATCAAACGGGAATGCATATCGCCTTGAATATGAAACATGACTTGCCCAATGAGTGGCATTTGCTCAAAAAGAACGGAACTGTAGATTTAAAAATTGATAAGTCAAGGTTGCCTTACATGGCTCAAACCATTGATGCTGCCATAGAAAATGTGATGTTTGTGGTAAAGGTCAAGAATAATCCAGCCACCTTTTTAATCAGTATTAAGGGGACGGCTACTAATCTTGCCAGAATAGATGAATGGAAGCTTTGCCGGGGAAATAATGCGAATATTGACCTGGATACATCATTTGAAGTAGTGATTGCTCCAGCACAATTAAATAATCTTGAAGAATTGATGATGGTTGTAAACTATAGTTTTTAATGCCTTTCCGGTAAGCATGTGTGAGGGCACTTGGATGATGAATATAGCGATGACTCAGGAGGACAACCTGACAGAGAACGCCTTTTCCATCCCTTTGTGGTGGGGAGGAAGAACTGGCTGTTTTCCGGGCATCCACGGGCTGCAAAGGCCAGTGCAGATGAAGAGCTAAACTCCAAGACCTGATTCCCTGTTCTGAACAAGCAGCCTGGGACCATCCTTAAAGAGAATTTCTATTTTATTGATCTGAATTACAGATGAAACTATTCCGATTCCAAACCTGGGATGGTTTATTATCTCATTTTTTTCAAAACTTCCTTCTGTCCTGTATTTTTTGGCATTGGAAAGCTCACTGTCTGTTAATCGGGATATACACTCGTTGTAATTTATTTCCTGAACTTTAACTTTTTGAGGTGATTTTTTCGACTTTATCCGCTTTTTTTCAGATGGTTTAGCGCGAAAGTTGTGTTGCGAATTACAGGTATTGCATTTAACTTTTTTGGGGGAATTAGCGACCATGGCAACAATTGTATGGCCCAGTTCCAGCCTGCACTTTGTACACCATGCCTCAATATGTCCACCTGCTGTGTAACTATTTGTCATGTTTTTCACTTTTAAACCTTTTAAATACCGAATTGAAAGTTATTATCATTTCTACAAAACCGGTTAATCCTCTGTACTACCCGTTACTTCAGGTGTTTCTCCAGATGATTCCGGCTCACTATTTGTCGTCTCCGGTCCTTCAGCTTCCTGAGGAGTATCCTTGGCGCTATTCTGGCGTCTCAGTCTTTTCTCTTCCTGTTTTTTCTGTCGCATCAATTCTTTTTTCCGCTTATTGTTCTTGTACATGGGAGAACGCATTACCATAGTTGCCTCACCTGAATTAATTAATTTTTCTAAACATTAAAAATTCTGAATATCTATTTTCTAAACAGCAGTTACTAAAGTGAAATTTCAACAACCAATTTACCAAAGAGTGTTCCAAGATCGAGAAGCAAGAAGATTTAGCGGCCTATTGAAAAAGCAGGCCCCTTTACCCGGGGCCTGCTTTCCGGATTTACAGTTTTTCGATGTTTGTTGCCTTAGGGCCCTTATCGCCTTCAACGACATCAAAGCTTACTACGTCGCCTTCGGCCAGGCTCTTGAAACCATCGCCCTGAATCTCGGAATAGTGCGCAAAAACATCGGCACCATCATCCTGGGTTATGAAACCAAACCCCTTGGACTCGTTGAACCATTTTACCGTTCCGTTTGCCATACTGATTTACCTCCTTACTTAGTGCTTAATAAACCAAATCCCTGAGGAATCCAGTCCTTAATAAAAAAGGCCACAAAGCACAAAGTCTTTGTGGCCCTACTTGTGACAAAAACTCCTGAAACTTCCTTATTCCTGAATGCTCTTAATTATTATTCCTGATAAAGAATGGCATCTTTTGTTCTCAAAAGTCAAGTGCCAATTACTTCCGGCTGAAGATAACGCTGAGAGATTGCTCTAACAGGTCTCTGAAAGTCCTGTCTGTCCTTCTGTTTGAAGTACCCTTGCCATTACCGATACTCCTCCTTATACCACCTGAGTGTTTTTTTTAGGGCATCCTGCCATGTACACTTTGGGGCAAACCCGAGCTCCTTTACAGCCTTGTCAATAGAAAGATGGAGACCTTTTCCGCTCATAAAGGCCATGGTTCTACACAGTGCAGGTTCCTTTTTTGTAAAACGATGCCCGATCTCCATTAAAAAACCCATTGTCTTTGCAATTGAAAATGGGATATTCCTTGCGGGCCTTTCATAATTCAGCTCATCAGCAATAAAATCAATGATATCCTTCATGGTTACCTTCTTGTCTGATGAAATATGATATATCTGTCCGGCAGCATTCCTGGATTTTACAGAAAGATAAAAGGCCTCAGCCACATCCTTAAGAGAAACAACGGATATAACAGCCTTCCCCCCCTGAATATAAGGCAACTGTTTTTTCTTCAGACCTTCGGCAAGCCCTATAACCATTGAATGGTCTCCACCCCCTTCCCCAATAAATATTCCGGGGCGAATAATTACTGTTTCCATCTTGCCCTCTCCCTGGTGCCTCTCCAGGAGTTCCTCAATTTTGATCAAGATATTCTGGTGGGGCCAGAAGGATAACGGTCTTCGAGGCAGGGATTCTTTTGCATCCTGCAGCCCAAAACCCAAAACCCCCGCTGCACCGGCAAAAATAAATCTTTGCACCCCTTTGGCATCACATCTTTCGATCAGCTCTTTTGTTGGTTCGTAATAGTATCTTTTCTCTTCTTCAGCATGATTATAGAGTGTGGCAAAAGTAGCAGCATGAATAACTACTTCCGTCCCTTTCAATGCTTTATCATAAGAATCCGGCCTGAGAAGGTCACCGTAAATCACATTATTGTTATTGAGTTTTTTCAGGAAATCATCCTTCCTGTCCACACGGGGACGCACCAGACATCTCAGTTCAATATCCGGCTTATCAGCCAGGGCTTCAGCCAAATGACTACCCAGGTATCCTGTGGCTCCTGTAAGTAAAACAGACCGTTTTTTCAATTCTTATCTCCTGTTTCCCGTTCATTGAAATCTCTTTCAGCTTAGAGTATAATTAAGCAGAGAAACAACTACCCAAATTGGTAGGTAGGGGGGACAGTTCTAATGCCGCAACATCTTTCACATGGAGAAAAATCCGTTATTCTTGATATTATTGATAAGGGACTTGCCTGTAAATCCGAGGAGGATTTTAAGACCCGTCTCCTGTTCCCTGTTCGGGAATTGGTTGGTACGGAGATTGCATTATCTATATGGAATAATCCTTCCAATAATAGTGCCGAAGGGGTGATAAACCTGGATTTCCCGGAGGAGTATGTGCAAATCTACCGCCATCATTTTTTCGAGGATCCGGTCTTCAGTATATGGCTCTCAAACCAGAAACCTTTTATTTTTTCGAAAAAATACTGTGGCAATACAAAAAGACCGTTAAAGACTCACCTTAATTGCATTGCAATAAATTTTGATTTTAAGACCGGGAGAGGAATTTTTCATGGCCTGATAGAAAGAGGCCTTCAATTTGGAAGTTATTTCACTTTTAGCCGGCCAAATGAACGATTGGGTAAAAGACATGCCTACATTATGGAACTATTAATGCCTCACCTGCATCAGGCATTGGTCAGGGTTTTAAGAAGGAACGAAAAGCCTTTTTATGGAAATAATGGTGTCCCTCTTACGAAAAGAGAGTTAGAGATACTGAGATGGACAAAGGAAGGGAAGACCGGATGGAAAATCTCTGTTATAATGAACATAAGTGAAAACACGGTGAGATTCCATATCAAAAATATCCTTAAGAAGCTGGATGCCGTTAACAAGACACATGCTGTTGCAAAGGCGATAGAATATAGATGGATCGACCTCTGAATATTTCTCCCTGAAGTCTGCGGCATTTGTTTTTCCCCCGTGGCTTAACAAGCTTTGACGAAATTCGTATTCATACACGGCTGAGCAGGTACATTAAAATGGAGAAGAAAAAGATTGCCATAACCATGGGTGACGCCGCCGGCATAGGGCCTGAGGTGGCTGTGAAGGCCGCCCTGTCGGAAGATATACAAAAGATCTGTCATCCCTGCCTGATTGGCGACAGGGAGGTGCTGGATGAGGCCGCCCGGATATCGGGTGTATGTCTCGACCCTGAAAAAACAGAGGTCATACAGCCCCAACCAGTTGAAAGTTTTTTGAGGGGCGGCCCCTCTCCGGAGAGCGGCAAGGCCTCATATATATACATAAAATATGCTGCTGAGGGATGCCTCAGGGGGGATTTTCATGCAATGGTGACTGCACCTGTCTCCAAGGAGGCCCTGAGAATGGCCGGACTGCCATGGCCGGGACATACGGAGATGCTTGCAGAGCTTACCTCAACAGAAAAATATGCAATGATGCTCGTTGGCGGCCCCCTCAGGGTAGTGCTTGTTACAACCCATATTCCCCTCAAAGAGGTCCCAAAAAAACTCACTGAAGAGACAATTCTCCACAAGATTGAGCTTGCCTATGAGGCCTGCAGGATGTTAGGGGTTAAATCTCCTGCCGTGGCAGTATCAGGCCTTAATCCCCACGGGGGGGAGGGAGGGCTCTTTGGCAGGGAAGAGATTGAGATGATAGGGCCTGCAGTTAAAGAGGCACAGGGCAGGGGGCTTAACGTGAAAGGCCCTTTTCCGCCGGATGTTGTCTTCAGACTCGCCTATACAGGCAGGGTGGATATGGTGGTTGCAATGTACCACGACCAGGGACTTATTCCCCTGAAGATGATAGCCTTTGACCAGGGAGTGAATATAACCATAGGGCTCCCGATAATAAGGACTTCTCCGGACCATGGCACAGCCTATGATATAGCCTGGGGTGGCACGGCACGGCCGGACAGCATGATAGAGGCCATTAAACTTGCCGTTAAACTCTCCCGGCCGGAATAAAAATCGTTTTAAACCTGCCCTCAGGGCTCCCTGAACCCCATAACCTTCACTGCAACCCTTCTGTGCCTTGGGCCGTCAAACTCACAAAAGAAGATTGACTGCCAGGTGCCGAGTTGCAACCGGCCCTGCTCAATCAATACAAAGGTGGAGGTGCCGACAAGGCTCGATTTGATATGGGCATCAGAATTCCCTTCCAGGTGGGCATATCCTGCGTCACGGGGAACAATCTTCTGGAGAGTATGGATTATGTCCCTCCTGACAGACGGGTCAGCACCCTCATTTACTGTAATACCGGCCGTGGTATGGGGGACATGCAGATAACAGACACCCTCCTGGAACCCCGCTTCCTCAACGAGTCTCTCTATCTCCGGGGTAATATCAATGAACTCAACCCTTGCCCCTGTCTTTACATTTACATGTTTTATCATTATCGGATCTCCGGGCCAAGCCCTTTGAATATGATATCATAAAACTCGCTGCTATTTACCTCAAGAGATATTTTCACGGCCAGGATATCCCTCAACTCCGTGTCTGACAGCAATCCTCTGAGTTTCACCATATCCTTTTCAGTTGTGACAACAATCTCAGCCCGCGCCTCCCGAACCCTTTTTATTATCTTTTTAATATCCCTGACCCTGTAGCAGTAGTGGTCCCTGAAGGCCTTGTGCCCAACAACAGATGCGCCAAGTTCGTCAAGCAGACTCAGGAACTGTCCCGGATTGCCAATGCCTGCAAAGGCAAAAACCCTCTTCTCTTTCAGCGTGTCAGTCGAAAGTGCCCTGCCATCCAGGGCAACAAGCCCCTCCACACGATAATCCGCATAGAAAACAGCGGCTTTTTCATTATACCTCCTGATGGTCTTCTCCAGCTCATATTCCTTCTTCCTTGTCTTATTGATTATAATGATGTCCGCCCTCTTCATCTCGGCAACCGGTTCTCTCAGTCTTCCCAGGGGGATCATTCTTCCGTTTCCAAAGGGGTTGGTAGCATCAACAATGAGTATATCTGTATCCCTGTGCAGCCTCCAGTGCTGAAACCCGTCATCCAGGATGAATATATCCCTGTTGCTGGCTATAAGCCCTGCCCTGTATCGGTTTGAGTCCTTTATCACCCAGGCGCCTTTAAGCCGCTCAGCCATCAGGATTGCCTCATCCCCTGCCTCAGACCATGAGGCAAGGAGTCTGTCACCCTTACTGACTATCACAGAGCCTCTTCCAACACCCTTATACCCCCTTGTTAGGATACAGGGCCTGAGATTTCTGTTGATGGCCTCCCTGGCAATGGCGATTGCCGTTGGGGTCTTGCCCGTACCTCCAACTGTGAGGTTACCAACGCTCACGACCCTCCCTTCAAGCCTCTTCTGCGCTGAAAGCCTGTACTTCCTGTGAAGGGAGTACCCCAGATAATAGAGGTATTCAAGAGATGTCATTTAACTATAATACACTATTAAGCAGCATGCCGGCACCAATGGAAATGGGGACAATCAAAGGGATATGCGGGGTTTTGACTCTCAAACTACAAAGTGGTCAAAATGGTCACTAAAAGATTATCTGATAATTATATCTTGACATATCCGGTCATTAAATGTTATTAATTATACGTTTTTTAACCCCAACGGTTAAACAGGAGGATCAATGGCACTTCTAACTTTTAAGGGCGGAGTTCATCCCCCGGACCACAAGGAATTATCCTCAGGCATTCCCATAAAAGAGGCCTCTTCACCTTCACGGGTACTTATTCAACTGAGCCAGCATATAGGGGCACCCTGCAAATGTACTGTACAGATAGGGCAGGAGGTCAAGAAGGGAGATTTGATCGGAGAACCCACAGGTTTTGTCTCGGCTCCTGTTCATACTTCTGTCTCCGGCAAGGTGGTTGCTCTGATGGACATACCGAATGCAATGGGAAGAATGGTACCTGCAGTCATAATAGACAACAACGGCAAAGAGGAGTGGACCCAGCTCAGGGACAACCCTGACTACATGAAACTCTCTCCGGAAGAATTAAAGGAAAAGGTAAAGGATGCGGGAATTGTAGGCATGGGTGGCGCCACATTTCCGACCCATGTAAAGCTCTCGCCCCCCAAGGAAAAACCCATTGATGTGGTCATCATAAACGGGGCGGAATGTGAGCCCTACCTGACGGCAGACCACAGGTTGATGGTGGAAACACCTTCAGACATAATAGAGGGCCTGAAGATTTTAATGAAGGTTCTGGGGGTAAGCAAGGGTTATGTGGGGATCGAAAACAACAAACCCGATGCCATAGAAAAGATGAAAGAGGCCTCTTCAGGCGAAGCGAACATAGAGGTAGCGGAGCTTGAGGTTAAATACCCTCAGGGTGCTGAAAAAATGCTGATAAAGGCCATTATAGACAGGGAGGTACCGGCTGGTGGACTGCCAATGGATATTGGCGTGGTTGTCCAGAATGTCGGCACTGCCGTTGCCGTGTTTGAGGCCTGCCGTTATGGCAAGCCCCTTATTGAGCGGGTAGTGACTGTCACAGGGCTTGGGGTGAAGAATCCCGGCAACCTCAGGGCAAGAGTCGGCACCCCGGTAAGGGAGTTGATTGAAGCATGCGGTGGTTTCAATAACAGTCCTGCAAAGGTTATACTTGGAGGCCCGATGATGGGGTTTGCCCAGTATACAATTGATGTGCCTGTTGCAAAGGGGACATCAGGTGTCCTGGTCATGTCCGAGGAGGAGCATAGCACTTCAGACAAGTACGGCCCCTGCATAAGGTGCGGTAGCTGCATAGACGTCTGTCCTATGGGCCTTATGCCGTCCATGCTCAGCATATTGTCTGAAAAAGGTTTTTATGAGGAGACAAAGGAGTACAACCTCCTTGACTGTTTTGAGTGCGGAACCTGCACCTACGTCTGTCCGTCAAAAAGGCCTATTGTTCAGTTTGTTAGGCTTTCAAAATCATTGATTAAGAGGTAAAGGAAGCCATTGGTCACCGGATTTCCTGTCAACGGTTAGCATATTGAAGATAATTTAGTTGCAAATGACCAATGATAACTGACTAACGACTAAATTTTATAAAGGAGCTGATAGCATGGCAGTGGCAAAGAAAGAACAGGAATTGATAGTAACTGTTAGTCCTCACATCAGAAACGATGAGACGGTCAGCAGGATTATGTGGACAGTGAGTCTCAGCCTGTTGCCGGCTTTTGTATTCGGGGCGTATTTCTTTGGTCCAAGGGCACTTTATGTAACCGCATTGTGTATAGTCGGGTCTTTTTTCAGTGAATGGCTGGTAGAGAAGATGACCGGCAAGGAGATAACAATCAGAGACGGAAGTGCCTTTCTGACAGGCCTGCTCCTGGGAATGAACCTGCCGTCCAGCGCCCCTTTCTACATTCCCCTGGTGAGCTCCTTTGTGGCAGTAGCTATAACCAAACAGCTATTCGGGGGACTTGGTTACAACATATTCAACCCCGCTCTTATAGGCCGTGCCTTTGCCCTAATCGCCTGGCCAAGGGCAATGACAACATGGTTTGAACCGACCGCTGCATTTGTCGGGCTTGATGCAAAGACGACTGCAACCCCCCTTGCAATCCTGAAGGAAGGAGGAATGCAGAAAATTATCGAGGTTTTTGGCGACAAGATGAACCTCTATACAGACCTGTTAATCGGTCACAGGGCAGGCTCACTTGGGGAAACCTCCGTGATTGCACTCCTTATCGGCGGGGCCTTTCTCCTTTACAAGAGATACATCACCTGGCATATACCCATTTCTTTTCTTGCAACCGTAGCTCTTATGGCATGGATATTCGGAGGCAGAGAGGGGTTCTTTACCGGAGACCCCATTCTACATCTCTTAAGCGGAGGCTTGATCCTCGGTGCCTTTTTCATGGCCACTGATTATGTAACCTGCCCCTCTACCCGAACCGGACAGATAATTTTTGGTATTGGCTGTGGATTGCTTGCAATCCTGATCAGGTTAAAGGCAGGATATCCAGAGGGGGTAATGTTTGCTATACTCCTGATGAACTGTTTTTCACCGTTGATTGACAGAAACATGAAGTCGAAGGTGTTTGGACTTGCAAAGGAGGCCCAACAATGACCTTTAAGGATATCCTTAAGATAACCATGAACCTTGTGGTATTATATCTTGCAGGTGGCCTCTTGCTGGCTGCTGTATATGCAAAAACGTCCCCTATTATCTTTAAGAAGAACGAACAGGAGAAGAAAGAGGCCCTGCAGAAGATGATGCCGGAGGCCGACGTTATCGAGAAACTGGGCGACTGGTACCCCCATGAAAAACATGCGGAGTACTTTGTGGCAAAGAAGTGCGGGGAGCTAAAGATAAAAAAGATTAAGGATGAAGAGACCGGCAAAGTGAAAGAAGAAAAGGAGTGTATCAATCCACGCCCGATTGGATACATCGTTCAGACCTTTGGAAAGGGCTATTCAAGTTATATAAACATCCTTTTCTCTGTTGATAATAATTTCAGGGTACAGAAGATAGACATCCTTCACCATGCTGAAACACCGGGTCTTGGGGATGAAATAGTGCTTGATTACTTCAAAAATCGTTTTAAGGGTAAAGACATTGACCATTTGAAGGTCTTAAAGAAAGAGACTACCGAATACATTCAGGCCATTACCGGAGCAACCATTTCATCAAGGGCTGTTGCTGAAGACGGTGTAAGAAATGGGCTGGAGTTTTTAGAAAAAGCCCTGAAAGGAGAGGTGAAGCATGAGCCATCAGCATCAAGAGAAGGTTAGTTACTGGGCAATAGTAAAGAATGGAATAATCAAGGAAAATACCATCTTCAGGCTTGTCATCAGCCTTTGTCCGGCTATAGCCGTTACCAACAGTGTAAAGAATGGTTTTTTATTAGGCGCTGCCGTGGTATTTGTTCAGGCTATGGTTAACTCAACAGTAGCCCTTTTGAGAAACTTTATCCATCCCAGGATCAGGATCCCGATATTTATGCTCATCATCTCAGGCTGGGTTACAGTTGTTGATATGCTTATGGCTGCCTATGCACGGGCTGCATACAAGGAGATTGGGCTCTACATCCAGATAATCGTTGCCTTTGCCTCCATCCTTGCACGTGCTGAGGTGTTTGCGAGCAAGAACAAGGTTGGAGCATCATTTTTCGATGGAATCGGATCAGGCCTTGGCTTTCTCGTAGCCCTTGTTACCATCAGTTTCTTCAGAGAACTTTTGGGTAAAGGCACCCTTATCGGATTTACCATAGTACCGGTCAAACCTATGCTTATCATGATCCTGCCTGCAGGTGGCTTTCTGGTAACAGGCCTGCTGATGGGATTCTTCAACTGGATTGATATGAAGTTTTACGGCGGAAAGGGTGCAGGAGGCGTCGGTGGACACTGATTTGATTTGCCGTTTGTTACAATGACAACTTCAGTATTTCGGAGGATATGATGGAAAAGGAATTCTTAAAACTTTTTGAGCTGTTTATAGCAGCCTCGGTCATAAACAATTTTGTCTTTACAAGGTTTCTCGGTCTCTGTATCTTCTTTGGTGTTTCAAAGAAGATGGAGACGGCAATCGGGATGAGCATAACATTTACAGCAGTCATGGTTGTTTCTGCAGCATTGAGTTGGCTTGTCTTTTTCTATATAATGATTCCCCTTGAGATTACGTTCCTGAAGATAGTTATTTTTATAGGAATTGTTGCTGCCTTTGTTCAGGCATCAGATACAATAATGAGGAAGATAAGTCCGGGATTATACTATAAGTTGGGTGTTTATCTTGCCCTTATCGCAACTAACTGTATCATTATTGCAGTTCCCTTGATAAATGCCGGAGAAAAGCATACCTTTATCGAGAGTCTTGTGTTCGGTCTTGGCTCCGGAATAGGTTTTGGTCTGGCGCTGACCATAATGGCAAGTATCCGCGAAAAGCTTGAGCTTGCAGATGTGCCGAGGCCCTTCAGGGGCATGCCGATTGCCTGGGTTACTACAGCTTTGATAGCACTGGCATTTACAGGTTTTTCAGGACTGATAACGCTATAACACAATTAGAGAGAGAAGCCTGAATTATATTATAATAGCCTAAAGACTGATGACCTGAATGATGGAGGTATTGGAGGATGATGGATTTTCAGAGCATTTCAGAGATAATAAATACTATTAGAGGCCTCGACCTCACAAACATAATCAACCTTATCCCCCTTCCCCACGCAGGGGTGGGTGGAGGCATTGAGGCCAAGGAGAGTGTCGACTTAGTATCGACTCTGGAATTTACATTCATATTTGTACTTGGAGTGGGAGCCACATTTGGAATGGGGCTGGCCTTTGCGGCAAAGAAGTTTGCAGTGAAGAAAGACCCGAGGGTTGAGCAGGTGCGTGAAGTCCTTGCAAGTGCTCACTGCGGGGCCTGCGGCTATGCAGGATGTGAACAATATGCAGAGGCGGTTGTTTCAAACCCCGACGTCTCCCCGAACCTCTGCACACCGGGTGGGGCCAAGACCGCAGAACTGGTTGCCATGATTACCGGAAAGAAGGCAGAGGCTGCAGAGCCGATATTCTCAAGAATCATGTGCCAGGGAGACTGGCATAAGTCGGCAAAGAGGTTTAAGTATGAAGGAGTGGCAGACTGCAGGGCAGTTGTCCTGGCAGGCGGCGGTGACAAGTCATGTGTCTATGGATGTCTCGGATACGCTACATGCGTGAGGGCATGTCCCTTTGATGCCATACATATGAATGAAGACCACATTCCGGTTGTTGATATAACAAAATGCACGGGATGCCGCAAGTGCGAGTCTGCCTGCCCGAAAAAGGTTATCGAAATACTGCCGGCCGGCAAGGCAGTGGTAGTTGCCTGCCATTCAAAGGACCGCGGTGCTGAAACGAGAAAGAACTGTCAGGTCGGCTGCATTGCCTGCGGTGTCTGTGTGAAGATCTGCCCCTTTGATGCAGCAAAGGTTGAAGACAGCCTTTCACGCATCGATCTTGATAAATGCCGCGTCTGTGGCCTGTGTGTAAAAAAGTGCCCGACAAAGGCGATTGTGGATTATATACCGGAAAGGTCCAGGGCCTATGTTCTCAGAGACAAGTGCATCGGCTGTAATATGTGCATGAAGGTATGTCCTGTAAATGCTGCCGAGGGCGAACTGAAGAAGGTGCATACAATTGACCAGGGCAAGTGTATCGGCTGCGGTATCTGTACTGCAAGGTGTCCTAAACAGGCCATTGACGGGACATTTAATGCCCAGGAAGTCTTTGCAAAGGCAGAAGAAAAGAAAAAGAAGAAGGCAGCAGCTTAAAAACTCCTCTGCTTACAGCCTTACAATATGCACAGAGCAGGATATGCAGGGGTCGTAGGCCCGGACAAGTGTCTCAAGTGCCGGTTTTATATCAGTGGTGTCCTTTATAAGAGCCTCTGCCATAATCATGAGGGTACGCTCCATATCCGAGAGATTCATGGCAGTGGGTGTGGTTATGTCTCCCCCGGTTACATAACCTTTCTCATCAAAGGTGTAGGTATGTATAAGCATACCCCTCGGTGCCTCAATAGCTGCCGTACCCGTAGCCGCCACCGGGCTGAACTCAGCCGTTATGCCGCCATCCTGTCCCTCGGGAAGGTCAATATCCAGCAGATCACCTATGATCTCCACCACCCTCTCAAGGGAAAAGAGTATCTCAACGCCCTGAGCCATGTTATTCATATAGGTACTCCGGCTCTTCATGATGCCGAGTCTCTTCAAAAGGGCCCCTGCACTGCCCTTGAGCTTACTGCCGGAGTTGAGAATCCGCGGCAGGGCTCCGACCATGAAAGGCTCCTCACCGTAAAGGGTGTGCTTTGTGTAAGAGGGAGGAAGGGCTGATTCATGGAACTTTTGGTAAAAGTCCCTTACCGGCACCTTCTCTTTACCATTTACGAGGATATCACCACCGGTATAGCCATAATCCCTGCCTGCAAGTGAAACCCAGTTACTGACCCCGACAAGGGGTGTGTATTGAAGGGTGGGAATCTCTTTTGACAGAAAACGCAATACTTCATCTATAAGGGGCGCTGCCTCCTGCTGGATACGCTTAAGACCTTCACTTGAAGGACCTGCACTCATACCGCCCACTACAGGCGTTATCTGATGAATCGCCCTCCCGCCGACACACTCCTGCATCCTGTTACCAATGCCCTTTACCTTAAACCCCAGAGAAGCAGCATCAGGTAAATCCCTGGCCATATCCACAAAAGAGCCGTAACCGTAATAATCCGGCAGGGCAAGCAGAAAGAGATGCAGCCCGTGACTCTCAAGCGTCTCAGCATGAAGCAGAAGCTCCCTTAAAAGCACTGCCTCCCTCGGCACCTTTACACCAAAGGCGTCCTCTATGGCCATTACCGAGATGACCCTGTGTGAGGCAGAGCATATGGAGCATATCCTTGAGACTATGGTGGGCACGTCATTAAAATGCCTTCCCACAATGAGCTTTTCAAACAACCTCGGAGGAGTAAGTATGTCGAGTTCTACAGACTCCACACGACTACCTTTTATCTTAAGGCCGATACTCCCATGTCCTTCTACCCTGCTTATCAGTTCTTTTTTCATTATCCTCTTTCCCAAAAGAGATCAAACCTCTTCTTTATCTCATCCTCACCAAGCCCTATCTGCCTGAATATCTCTGTAAGTGCCTCCCTGTTTGCATCCTCATAAGCACCGAAACAGCCGTCACACGGCCTGCCCACTGACGGCTGCCTTGCACCGCAGCCCGCCCTTGTAACAGGCCCGAGGCAGGGAAGCCCCCTGTATCTGAGCAGACACTCATTACCCTTCATCTTGCACTCCATACAAAGCGGATAATTGGGCACCTCAGGCACCACACCCCTGAGCAGATATCCCAGGCAGTGCATAAGATAACCCTTCTCTATAGGACACCCCGGAATTGAAAAGTCCACAGGGACAACATCGCTGACCGGTCGAGGAAACCCTGAAATAAACCCCTCGCCTGTTTCAGGATAGACATCCCTTAACCAGCCCTTCCTCTTCTTCGGCCCCCGTGCCACCACACCGCCCGTACATGCGCAGGTGCCTATGGCAACAAGGTATTTGACCTTTTTTCTCAGGCCCCTCAGAAACCCGGCCTCTCCTGCCTGGGTGACAGCCCCTTCCACAAGTGCGATGTCAGGGCTCATGCCTGTAGCCGGCATGGCAACGTTGAGGTCAACCACCTCAACGAGGTCAAGCAGCTTAAGGAGGTCCTCCTCAAGATTGGTTATCTCAAGGATGTCTCCCGAACAGGATGTCAGGGAGTAAAGCCCCAACCTGGGTTTTTCCTTAGCCTTTGTCATATCAGAAGATCTCCGGCAGATTTATAGCATCCCAATACGTAAATATAGGTCCGTCAATGCACGTGTACTTATGCCCCACCACGCAGTGTCCGCATTTGCCCAAACCGCACTCCATCCTCCGCTCAAGAGACATATAGATGCTTCCCTTCGAGTAACCAAGTTTCAGGAGCTTGTCAAGGACAAACTTGTAAAATACAGGTGGCCCGCAAACAGCCACGGAAGTACCCTCCAGGGGCATCGTAATCTTGTCAAGAAGCTGGGTTACCCTGCCCACTTGTCCCTGCCATCTGCTATTTTCCGGCACACTGTCCACGGAAAGCATGCAATTTATATCAGTCCTCTCAAGCAGATTCTGCATCTCTCCATAAAAAAGGACACTCTCGGGGTCTCTTGCACCATATCCAATGCCAACCTCTCCAAAACGCTCCCGCCTGAAGAGCACATAGCGTATAAGGGATCTCAGCGGAGCTATTCCAAGCCCACCCGCCACTATAAGGAGATTTCCGCCCTCCATGGTCTCAACAGGATAACCATTGCCATAGGGGCCTCGGATTCCAACCCTTGCATTCTCCTCAAGCTCATGAAGTACGCCCGTCACCCTGCCTGCCTTTCTCACACAGAGGTCTATAAACCCCTTCTCATCCGGCCCGGAGGTGATGGATATAGGGGCCTCACCCACCCCGAATATACTGAGCATAACAAACTGCCCCGGCTTGAACGAGAAAGCCTTTCGCCGGTCCTCATCGTTAAAGACAAACCGGAAGAGGCTGTGCTGTGCATCAAGGTACCTCTTCTCTACAAGGATGGCTAACTCTGGTACAAGGCTCATTCCCTTATGCTCCTTACTACCTCCACCATATCTATCCCCGCAGGGCACGTCTCACTGCACCGGCCGCAGCCCGTGCATGTTGCCTTTCCGTGCATCTCTGCAAAGCCTATCTCTTTATGGAGATACCTGAACCTGAACCTCTCGGGCCTTGCTCCACGGAAATTGTGGCCACCCGTAACAAGGGCATAGTCCTTGCGCATACATGCATCCCACCTCCGCCACCTAACAGTAATGTCAGTCAAAAGGTCTGTTGAGTCATAGACATCAAAGCACTGACAGGTGGGACAGACCATGACACAACTGCCGCAGAAGAGACATCGGTGACTGTATTGCTCCCAAACATCGCTTTTATACTCAAGCGTAAGCAGGTCGGCGAGATTGGTGATATCCATTATACGGGTAAACATGGACTCCCTTTCCTCTATCCTGTCCTTGTATTCAGCTATCTCTTTTCCCGTGGGCTCCCTGAACAGCTCGGGGCAGAGCCTCAGCATATCATCACCAAGTGCAGTCCGCACACTTACCATATAGACCTCATCAAGCGTGTAGAGAAAGAGGTCATAAATATCCACTATAAAATCGGTATGCATTGATTTACAGAGGCAATACTTGTCCGGCAGGCAGCTGAGTCCTATAAACCCTGTCTTCTCACGCCGTCTCCAGTAAAAGGTGTCCTTCCCCCCGTATGAAAATGCCTTGTCAAGTATGTCTATGCCGTGAAGGTCGCAGGAATGAAGGCCGAAGATGATACTGAAAGGTTCCTCTTCTGCACCAACCTCAATATCAGATGTCCCGCTTACGTGGAAGAGGTCCTCTTTTGGAGGCAGGAAAAACTGCTTCGGGGGGATTATGGTACGCAGAAATTCAGTGGCCACGTTTGAAAAACCGCTGTACGGTTTGAAAGTGTAAGTCTCCTTGCCCTTTTGCTCAGGCACTATCAACCTGTAGTTCTTGTTTACAGTGTCGAGAAACCGCGGCAGCGTCTTTTTTATCATGGTCCTGTAGATCATGTCTTAATCAAAATGGTAGCAGAAAGCAGGGGTGGTGTCAACTAAAGAATTTTTTATTAAGGATTCCCGACTCGCTACACTTGCGGGAATGACCAATGACTGTAATTTATACACGGACTCTATATATCAATTTCCTGAGGCGCCATATGTCTTATTATCTTCCCCTTGACCATATAGACCACCATCTCGGCCACGTTGGTGGCATGATCTGCTATGCGTTCAAGGTATTTTGATACATAGCTTATCTTCATCGCCCTGTAAACGGTTGACGGATCCTGGGTCATTATAAACATCAGCTCTTTCAAGACCATATCATTGAGGTCGTCCACCTCGTCATCACGCATTATTACATCCATGGCGAGCCTCTTGTCTTCATTCACAAAGGCATCAATAGCATCCCTTACCATTCCCTGGGCTATCTCCCTCATCCTCGGGATATCTATGTAGGGCTTCAGAAGCGGTTCCTTGTTCAGCTCAAGCGCCCTCTCCGAAATATTTACGGCATTGTCGGCAATACGCTCAAGGTCAGTGGTTATCTTCATTGCAGTGGTGATAAACCTGAGGTCCTTTCCCATGGGCTGTTTTAGTGCAATGAGTCTTATACACTCCTCGTCTATCTTCACGTCATACGAGTTGATCTTATGGTCCTCCTCGATCACCTTGCGTGCCAATTCTGAATTCCTTTCAGTAAGTGATTTTATGGATTTCCTGATGGAGGTCTCTACAAGACCCGCCATCTGCAGTAACAACCCGTTAAGATGCTTCATCTCCTCTTCCCGTACAGGCATTATCCAAACCTCCCTGTTATATAGTCTTCCGTCAGTTTCTGAGAGGGATTTGTAAAGATTTTATCAGTTCTGTCAAATTCTATCAACTCACCAAGCATCAGAAACCCCGTCCAGTCCGAAATCCTTGCCGCCTGCTGCATGTTGTGG